>JAGAWN010000120.1 GCA_017941355.1 Ruminiclostridium sp.
GGACGAAATGAGCTTGACATCAAGGAATGTGTCCGTTGTTTAAATGCACCGCAGGCGCATTTAAACAACATCTGAAAATCTGTTTTGCAGATTTTCAGTCAATAACTGCCAAAAGGCAGTTATTGAGGACACATTATTTATTATTTCAGAAAACTATTGCTTTTTTTTTCGATATGTGTTATAATGCAATAAAGTAAACGTTTTCACAAAGGAGGATAACATTATGGAAAATAACGTGTACAAGATTCGCATGGGCGCTGCGGACTGTGCGGTTGACCTCGGTGACGGCAGTGAGCGCGGCGAGTATGTGGATCAGGACTACATTCTGAACCGCCTCGGACGTCCGCACAGAGCGATCAGCCTGATGTACTGCTACTACCCTCTTGACAAGGAGTGGCCGGAGCGCATAAGCGTTGCCTGCAAGGACAAGAAAGTCGGTTTTGCCTGGGATTACCCCTACGATGATTATTTCACATACAAAGGCGGTATCAACGGAGATCTTTCCGACGAGCCGTTCAGATATATGCGTGAGATCCGTGCGCACGGACAGGACGTTATTCTGACGCTTACGATAGACCCGAATGTCCCCGACGAACATCTTGTTGCCATCGCAAAAGACCTTTCCACATTCGGAAGAATGATGATCCGCATAAACCACGAAGCCACCGGAAACTGGTTTTCTTTTACCAAACGCGCAACATATCAGGAAATTGCGGATTTCTATGTGAAATTCCACAACATTCTGAAAGAGTACGCTCCAAATGTAAGCACGATCCTGTGCGCAGGCGGAGTGGAAGATCCCGGAAAGAACGAGATAGAAATGGAGAAGGAGTTTGCCGATGCCGTCCGTGCAACTGATATATGGTCTGTTGACAAATATATGGCGCTGCACTGGGGCTGGCCTTACGATATTGCGGAAAAAGGAGGAAATTCCCACAGCCGTTCCGCCGTAAGCGATGTATATGAAATGGCAAAGCGCAGCCGGAACCGTTTTGTCGAGCTCTGCGGCGGCAAGGAAAAGCCTATGGTGCTGAGCGAGCTTAACTCCGACGGAGATGTTACCGGCGCATACGAGCAGGCTGAAATGGTCAAGCTCTTCTGCGACAGGCTCAGAGAGGATCCGGATAAATGGCTCAGCGCATTCACGCTTTATCAGTTTCGTGACCGCGGCAGACTCGGACTTGAGATCGAGGATCCGAACAATGTGAATGTCGGTATCGAGCAGCCGCTTATGCGCACATACAAAGAGATAATCAACGACAGCTTTTTCATGCCGAAAATGAAGATCGACGGAAACGCGGAACTTCCGGTAAAGCTTCGCTGGGGCGGCTCGGAGGATGCCGAGGGGCTTGCGATACCGCTAAATTTCGAGAAAAACCCTGTTTTCTGCGAGGTAACATTCGAGGAAGAACTGAACCTTATGCTGGAGATCAACGGACGCTGGTTCTACAAGTCTCCGAAAGTAAAGACTATAGACCTTATGAGCGCGTTCTTCGACAAGCCTCTTACAGAGGGAAAAGGTCTGACTCTTAAAATATTCGCCCCTCCCGCAAGCGGTGAGAACGATCCCGCTGACGGCGATGACTGGCGCATCAACAGCTATACTACCATTACAAAGCTTCCGGATATCCGCATCAGATATGAAGCTACCGAGCCGTCAAAAGACAGATAATCCACTGACAGACTGCGGAATAAAACAAAACAGCAGAACCAAGCCGGTTCTGCTGTTTTTATGTTTATTCACATTTATGAGATGCTCTCTTCGTCCTCGGAAGCCGCGGTTATCATAAGATCAACTTTGTACTCTTCCCCGGTGACCCACGCCTGAGGATTTGTACCTTTGAGCCTGAATGTTACCGAGAAGCTCTTTGATCCCTCCGAGATCTCCATTCCGAGCAGGTTGATAGTTGCGTAGATATCGGAAGATGTCATGGTCTGAATGTAATTCGAGTAACCGACAACGTTCACAACGATCTCGTTTGTCAGCATCTTCACATCGTACTTAGACGGATTGTTGATAACAGTGAAATTCTCCGACGGAACCGTAAATCCGAGCTGTCCGAACTCCTCGGATTCCGGGAATGTTACTGTGATCGACTTGTTTCCGGAAATGTTCTTGTAACCCTCCGGCAGTTCGATCGGAAGAGTTACTCCGCCCTGCAGATCTTTGAGGGTAAGTGCGCCGAGAGATATCTCGCCTATATCTATCGCGGAAAGATTATCTATCGAGCTGTCCGGCGACGCGATGGTTATCTCGTTGATCGACATCGTGTAAGCAAGCTTCTCTGGGTCAAATCCGGAACCCGACGCTCCCGTAAACTTCACCTGCACCGGCAGCGTTTTCAGCTTATACACCGGAACACTTACCAGAAACTCGTCGGTGCTGTACTTGATATCCGGCGATGCTATCTTGATGCCGGAACTGTTGAAGAATACCGGCTCAGCGGTTATAGTCTCAGAATGGTCGAGAACGCCGTCATTGTACACCGCTCTTGCTTCCACATGACCGATCGAATTCACAAGGCTCTGTTCACCTGTGACTGTGATCTTTTCGGGAGTTACAGCTACCTCTCCCTCTATCTGCATACCCTCCGCAATATTCAGCGAATCGGTATTCGGCGTAACATCAAACTCGCGTGTCACTATCTTAATGACCGTGATATCTGCTGTGAGAGCGTTTGTTGTTATATCGCATTCTACATCATTGATAGCATTGACGTTAATAGGTACAGTATGCTTTCCCGCTTCATAAATACCCGAAAGATCGCATACCGCAGTAAAGTCTTCGGCGCGCAGCTGACTTATCGAATAACGCTTGCCGCGGATCTGTACGGTAACATTGTCGGTATCTACTGCGCTTATCTGCAGGTTTTCCTCCTGCATGAACGATGTGGGCGTGTATTCGACAGGGATATCGGTCACATGGATCGAAATGTCCGGGAAAATCTGAATTGATATGAAAAACCATATAATGACGGAAAAGACGACTGCCTGAATGATAGTCTTGAGGTTGGTCACAAATCCCTTTGAAATACGCTGAAAAACTCCGTTCATTTGTTGTCACCGCCCTTTCCGCTTTCATTCTGCCTGCTGCTTCTGGCGGTTTTCTTCTTTTCCTTGCTCTTGCGCTGATCCGCAGTTTCACGGAAAAGCCTGTTTTTGAGGTATTTTCCGAGTTTTTCCTTGTCAAACCCGCGTTCCAGCCTGCCGTTTTCGGCAATCGAGATCATACCGGTCTCCTCCGATACCACAACGATTATTGCATCCGAGACTTCGCTCATTCCTATGGCGGCACGGTGACGGGAGCCAAGTTCCTTGTTGATAAGTTCCTCTTTGGACGGCTTCGGCAGGAAGCAGCCTGCCGCGTATATCATTCCTCCGCGCATAATTACCGCTCCGTCATGCAGAGGGGTATTCGGGAAGAATATGTTTCTGAAAAGTTCCTCACTGGGTATTGCGTTTATGATCGTACCTGTCTCTATCTGCTCACCCAGTTTGGTCTGCTGCTCGATCACTATCAGCGCACCCGTGGCTGTACGGGAAAGCTTTTCGCAGGCAAGAACTATCTGCTCCACCGCCAGCACTTCCCTGCCCTGATCCTCAGGGATCTGCGTATCAAACAGCAGCATAGGCTTCATCACCTTTGAGCGTCCCACTTTTTCCAGTGCGCGGCGCAGTTCCGGCTGAAACATGACAATAAAAGCGATAAGACCGACGTTTACCACCATATCACTGATGACACGCATCGCTTTGAATTCAAACTGATTGAGTATAAACAGAACTGCCGCAAGCACCACAAGACCTTTTACGAGCTGCTCGGCACGCGTTTCACGCACAAGCTTTATGACCCAGTAAAGTATTACGGCGAGAAAAATAATATCAAGCACATCTATAAATGTGATCGATCTGAACACGCTAACGAACGAATTCCATATATCTGTAAGGTAAAATAATAACGTCTGCACCCTGCTTGTTCCTCGATTTGCAAAAAATTACATATAATATTGTATCATAAATTTCAAAAATTTCAAGTGTTTTTTTGCATTTTGGATAAATTTTATATAGTTTTTGTGCAAAATAAAAAATCCGCACAGAATTTGTACGGATCTTTTATCATATAAATTGTGATCTGAGTAACCTGTGCGGATACTTTCCGGAATAAAGTTCATGCCGAACTCGGTCTGCGCTTTACGACCGACTCAACTATGCTGGTAAGCACTTTCTCACCTTTCTGATTATAAACGTCTATTGTGACGGTCATAATACCGTTATGCTCGTTCCGGAACGACAGACCGGTAACGTGCGCACTTCCTCTCAGAATATCTCCGGCGAACACAGGCTTCAGCCACTCGATCGCGGTGGATTTACCTGCAACAAGATCCTCGCCGGCAAAATCCACGGACACATACTGCGCCCACACCGTCAGGAACGAAAGCATACCCGGAGCTATCAGCCCGCCGAAGCGGGTATTCTTTGCGAAATCTTCATCTGTATGGATCTTTGCCGGATTATATCTTTTCGCAAAATCCAGCATTTCCTCCTTTTCGATAACAATGTTTTCAACCGTTACCTCGGAGTTTATCTGTATATCTTCCAAATACATAACTTATCCTTTTAATAAAACAGGCTCAGATGCAGTAATCTCCGCCCGTATCGCTGCCGCCGCGGTTAAGAATATCCTCAAGTGTTATGTTGTCGAGGTAATCTGCAATGACCTTATACAGACCTTCCCACACAAACAGCGTCGCACAGTTTCCGGCCCTCGGACAGTCGTTGACCTCATATTCAAGACAAGACACCGGAGCCAGATTTCCTTCCGTAGCGCGCAGCACGCTCCCGACAGTGATATCCGAAGGATTCTTTGCGAGGGCATATCCGCCCTTATTTCCTCTGTTCGTGCGGAGTATCCCGTTTTTGGTGAGCAGCGGGACTATCTGTTCCAGATATTTTTTGGAAATGCTCTGCCGCTCGGATATTTCTTTCAGCGAAATAAAGCCCTCGTCTTCTCTTGCAGCGATATCTATCAGCATTCTCAGAGCATATCTTCCCTTTGTTGATATTTTCATTACGTCCTCCCCTGTCATAATCTGTGGATTACTGTCAAAACAGTATGACGGTTTTCTGACACGTCCTTACCATAATTATACCATAGGTTTGGTAGGTTTTCAAGTCCTTTACGCAAAATTTGTTAAATTTTCGGTATGAAGAACGTAATGATCTTTACGGAAAAAGCCCCACGTACAGTGTACATGGGGCTTTTATTAACATTATCAGACTGCGTCTATATAAACATCTTCACAGTCGTCACCTATCTCATGGGTAACGCGGTCAAGAACCTCTGCTCTTTTTGCGTTGTTGAAACGGTCAAGAGTACCTACAAGGTAGCCTGTGATGCGTCTTATGCGTTCAAAGGGTCTGTCCTCATAACGGTAGGCAAGATCAACATATTCGCCGTCAACAGTAACATCAAGACCTATCAGCTTGTGACCGGGTTTGAGTTCTCTGCCTCTGTTGATATACGTCTGTATCTCGTCCTTTGAGACGATACCGCCCTCGGTGTTTATTTTAACGTTGTCGATTTCCAATTCCATTGTTTTCCTCCTGCTTTACCATATTTTGTCAGTGCTCTTATATTATAGCACAACATATAGTAAAATGCAAGCTTTTTTCGGAAATTTTTTCAGAAATTTTCAATCCCGCGTTCCGCGTGATGTTCCTCACATTCAGTCATCGTCCGACAGAGTAAGTGTACCGGAAAACTCACCGTTCAGCTCCGCTGTATGCTCCTCTTCGGAAGTCACACTCACCTCAGCGGCTGTGGTCTGTTCTGTTCTTACGCCGTCCGTTTGTGAAAACGAGCCGTCAAAGTTATATACTTTTCCGTCAACCATACGCTCACATATCTGATAAAGTATCGCGTAGTAAGCGTCCGGCGCGAGATGCACACCGTCCGGAGAGCCGAGATAATCGTCTTTCAGCATATTGTGGGTATTTTTCAGTTCATGCTCCACATCGGCATAGATCCATTTTCCGGTGCTGTCAAGGTATTCTTTCAGAGCAGCGTTGAAACTGTCGATATTCTCATTTGATGTGAACATTTTCCCGCTTTCTCCGTATGTTATCGGTGTGATCGAACATACGATCAGCTTGGATTCCGGAAGAAAGCTCTCCACCTGCGACAGTATCTCTTCGTAATTCTTGCAGAAAGCCTGCTCCGAGGTCATATTGACATCGTTCATTCCCATTGAGAACACTATGTAATCTGGTTTCAGATTCACCAGCGCGGGTATCAGCGAAAGCTTTTCACCGTTTATCTTGAACTCTACCCAATCCTCGAATATGTTGCGTGCAGCGACGTTTCCGACTGCAACTACCCTGTTTGACGGCAATATGTCGTAGGCTTTGAGACCGCTGCATATACTGTCTCCCACAAATACACACCGCGAAAGGAAATCCTGGTACGCGTCATTCAGCGGATAACTTTTATATTCGTCTGAATACATCGTGTATTCTCCCGAAATGTTCTCTCCGCCGTCCGCGGTCTCCGTGGTTTCAGCAGTCTGTACCGATTCCGTATCTTCCGGCATTGATCCGGCAGCAGGTTCCGCGGTATCTTCGGAGCTTGCGGCAGTCGTCAGAGAAACTTCCGTTGTTGTCTCCGCGGTTTCCGTCACAGTCTCCGTAACTTTTTCCGACGCGGTTGTACTGACAGTAGCAATTGCCTCAACGGCAGGTTTTTCCGGCGGCAGTGTATGCGAAATATCCTGCGCACAGCCGGAGATCGTCAGCGCGGCAGCACACAGCATCACGCCTGTCACCGATCTAAGTTTTTTCATTTCCCGATCTACTCTTTTCTTTTTAATATCTTGTTTTTGTAACTACACTTTTATAAAGCAAAATAACAGGAATAAATCCGTCTTTATCAGACCAACATAAACATATTATCACAAATCCTTACAAAAGTCAACATGATTACAGAAATTGCATATCCGGATTTATCCGTTATCGGCAAATTTATGTATTGCAAAATATGTCGGCTTGTGGTATAATAAAAAAGGTTGTACTTAAAACCAACATCTGCTTATTTAACAGTTACTTTATGAAAGGGCGAATTACGATTGGACTACAGACTGAACCTCGGAGCATGGAGAAAGGTTTTCGCGGTACCCTCCTGTGTAGCGGACGAGCATCACCTGAAACTCGCTACGGGGACACAGATAAAGGTTCTGCTGTATATGCTTGCCTACCCGGATCTCGGCATACGGGACGATAACATAGCTTCCGAACTCGGTATCAGCCGCGAGGACGTTTCGGACGCGCTGCTGTACTGGGTAAATGCCGGTATTCTCGCAAATGAGGGTGACGAATACTACCCCTCCGCACAGTCTCATGCACCGGCTGTGCCGGCTGTCCGCTTTCAGCCCACCGCCTCGGCTCCCGCGGATCCGCCGGTTTCTTCAATGTCAACGCCGGAGGCACGGGCGGCTCTCGCGTCCGAGACCCAGTTCCCGCCGAAAGTGATAGCCGGCGCTGTGAACGGAGATTCCGCAGTAAAATACCTGTTCGAGACTTATCAGCGTCTTGCCGGCAGACCTCTCAAACATTCCGAGCAGCAGACGCTGATGGTGCTTGTAGAGGAAGTCGGATTGCCCTGCGAGGTAACAATGATGCTGGTGGAATACTGTTTCAACATCGACAAGGCAACTCCCGCGTACATGAAAGCAGTCGGGCGCGACTGGATAGACAACGGTATCAACGATATTCCCAAAGCCGAGGAACGCATTAAGCAGCTTACGGAGTATTACGGTACGGAAGCCGCTCTGCGCAAGACTTTCGGGCTTGCCACATCATTTTCCGCAAAGCAGAAGCAGTATATCTCAGATTGGCTGACACTCGGTATGAGCAAAGAGATGATAACCGAAGCGTACAACGCTGCACTCGACGGTACCGGAAAAATGAGTTTTCCGTATATGGACAAGATACTTCGTACATGGGCAGCCGAGGGGATCACCGTTCCCTCTGCGATACAGACCCGCCGCAAGCCGGAACCGGCTCCCGATTCCGCGCCCTCTTACAACACCGAAGAGATAGAGCAGCGTACATATAATAAGTACAAAAACCTTAATAAACGAGGAACACAATGAGCTTTGAAGACAGATTCTACAGACGTGCCGAGCAGGAACTTAACCGGATAAGGCAGAAAAACGCCGTTCTCGCAAATATGCGTGATGCCGAGATACGCAGGAAGTATCCCGATACATATAAGATCAAGGCCATGATCTCCGGTACCTCCGCAAGACTTCTTTCTATCATTGCGGACAAGTCGCCCGATATTGGCAGAAAACTTGCCGATCTGGAACAGGAAAACCTGTCTCTGCAGTCGCAGCTGCGCGATTCGCTTGTAAGTCACGGTTACCCCGCCGATTACCTGCAGCCCATATATGACTGCCGGCTCTGTCTCGACACGGGTATTGCAAACGGACGGCGCTGCACCTGCTTCATGAACGAGGTAAAGAAAGCAGCTTCGGAAGAGATCAACAAAAGCTCTCCTCTGAAACTGTGCAGATTTGAGGATTTCAGTCTTTCCTACTACGACGATGCCGTCGAAACACCGCTCGGAGCAACTGCCCGCGGCATTATGGAATACAATCTCGAAACCTGCCGCGAATATGCCGACGGCTTTCATCTGCCGTATAACGGACTGCTTATGCGCGGAAAAACAGGGCTTGGAAAAACACACCTCTCGCTCAGCATCGCTTCAGTCGTGATCGAAAAGGGCTATAACGTGATCTACTGTTCCGCTCCCGACATTTTCAGGACGATCGAACGTGAGCATTTCGGACGCGCAGAGACCGACACGGACACCCTCGCAATGGTTATACGCTCCGATCTTCTTGTGCTGGATGACCTCGGCTCGGAGCTTGACAGCAAATCGGGATTTTACGCCCACACGCTTTACAACATTCTCAACGACAGACTGAATGCTTCGCTTCCGACTGTTATAAGCACCAACCTTGACCACAAGCAGCTTGAAGCGCGTTACGAGGAGCGCACATACTCCCGTATCTCGACCATGAACGAGCTTATCTTCATGGGCAGCGACGTGAGAGTAAAGCGCGCGGCTTTGCAGAACAATTGACAGAACAGGAGATAAGTATATGAAACTGGCAGCTATCGTCGGACGCCCAAATGTAGGCAAATCGACGTTGTTCAACAAGATAATCGGTCAGCGGCTCTCCATAGTCGAGGACACCCCCGGCGTGACCCGTGACCGCATTTACGGCAAAGCCGAATGGCTTGACCGTTCGTTCATGCTTGTAGATACAGGCGGAATAGAGCCTGACAGCAAGGACGTGATACTGTCGCAGATGCGCGAACAGGCGCAGCTTGCCATTGACAGCGCGAACGTCATCATCTTTGTGGTGGACATCACCACCGGTATCACCGCAAACGATGAGAGCGTTGCTCAGATGCTCCAGAAAAGCGGAAAACCCGTTGTCCTCTGCGTGAACAAGTGCGATGCTCTCGGAGCGCCGCCGCCGGAACTGTACGAGTTCTACAATCTCGGACTCGGAGACCCGATAGCGGTATCTTCGGTTCACGGTCACGGCACCGGAGACCTGCTTGACGCTGTTCTTGCAAATATGCCGGAGGAAGAGGACGAGGAAGAGAATGAGGCTCTCATAAAAGTCGCGGTCATAGGCAGACCGAACGCGGGCAAATCCTCTCTGATAAACAAGATCGCCGGTGAGCAGAGAGTTATCGTTTCCGATATCGCGGGAACTACCCGTGACGCGATAGATACCGAGATCGAACGCGACGGCGAGAATTACCTGTTCATAGACACGGCAGGAATACGGCGCAAGTCGAAGATCACGGAAAGTGTGGAGCATTACAGCGTTCTGCGCGCGTATATGGCAGTTGACCGCGCAGATGTCTGCGTGATAATGATAGACGCGAATGAGGGATTCGCGGAGCAGGACAGCAAAGTAGCCGGCTACGCGCACGAACAGGGCAAAGCCTGTGTCATCGCGATAAACAAGTGGGACAGCATCGAGAAAGATGACAAGACAATGAACGAGTTCCGCAAAAAGCTCGAAGTTGACTTCTCATTCATGTCATACGCGCCGTTCGTTTTCATCTCGGCACTCACCGGTCAGCGCATAGATAAGCTTTTCGAGCTTATAAAGTACACTGCCGAACAGAACGCGCGCCGCATAACCACCGGTATGCTCAACGATCTGTTAAGCTATGCTACATCGCGTGTACAGCCGCCCTCAGACAAAGGCAAGCGTCTGAAGCTCTACTATATGACCCAGGCCTCCACCAAACCGCCTACATTCGTTGTATTCTGCAACAACCGCGAGCTTTTCCACTACTCATACCAGCGGTATATCGAAAACCAGATACGCGAAGCATTCAGTCTTGACGCGACACCGATACGGATCGTTATCCGCGAACGCGGTGACGAAAAGAATGCTAAAGCCTGACAATAACCGAGGACATTAATATGGATACACTGATATATGTAGTATGTTTTGCGCTTGCGGCAATTATCCCATATCTGCTTTGCGGGATCAATACCGCTATCATCGTGACAAAGATCAAGAGCGGACAGGATATCCGCACTCTCGGCAGCGGAAACGCAGGTCTTACCAACACACTCAGGACTCAGGGAAAAGCCGCTGCGCTCTGCGTACTTATCGGCGACATTCTGAAAGGAGTTCTGTCGATAATCCTCGTACACCTGTTATTCAAAGGTCTGCTCTCTATCGACACATACTCCCACGGCGACGGCTGGAGCTGGGTCAACTACCTTGCGGGCGTTTTCGCGGTACTCGGTCACGTCTTTCCGATATACTACGGATTCAAGGGCGGCAAAGGCGTGCTTGTCACATTCGCGGCAATGCTCGCGATAAACTGGATAGCAGGAGTTGTCCCGTTCATCATCTTCGCGATAGTCGTCGCGATAACACGCTATGTTTCGCTGGGTTCGATAATCGCGGCAGCCTGCTACCCGTTCGCTGTACTGGTATTCTCGCTTATGCAGGGCGACAGCGCCTCATGGATAAACTTCGTTCTCGCAGCAGGCATAGGCGCAATGCTGATATTCATGCACCGTGAGAACATAAAGCGACTTGCGAACCACACGGAAAAGAAACTCGGACAGAAAGCGGAGACTACCGCGGAGGGCTCAAAATGAACAAGTACATTGTGAACGAACAGAACGTGAAGCTTACCGGGCGCGGTACATGGGACGAGGACGATAACTACTGGTGCGCGCTTTCCGGCAGCGGTTTTGAATGTCATTTCAAGGGCAGGAGCTTCACGCTGAAGCTTGTCGGCGACGCGGCTTCCGAAAAGCCCGCAAATGACGCGAACTGGGCAAGATACGCGGTCTATGTCAACGGCATACGCACTGTTGAGGGACTGCTTGACGGCATTGCCAAAACAGTACCCGTTATCTGCGGCACCGAAATGTCTGCGGAAACAGAAGCCGACATCAAGTTCGTAAAGCTGTCGGAATGTGCAATGTCAACTATCGGCATCTGTCCGATAGTGTGTGACGGAGAAGTGACCCCGCTTCCCGACAAACCTCTGAAACTTGAGATCATCGGCGACTCTATAACCTGCGGCTACGGCACGGACGAATATTCCCCGGAAAAGCCTTTCAGAACAGCTACCGAGGACTTCACAAAAGCCTATTCATTCAAGGCCGCCGGGCTGCTCGGCGCTGACGTCCGCGCTTTCTCGATAAGCGGCTGGGGGATCATCTCCGGTTATGTTGACTCTCCGGAAAAGCCGCAGCTCACCGGACAGATACTTCCGCCGTACTACACAAAAGTCGGATTTTCGTATGAAAAGTTCGATGACCGCGACGGATTTGCACCGCAGGATATAAACTGGGATTTCGGAAGTTATGTTCCCGATCTCATAGTCATTAATCTCGGTACCAACGACAATTCATGGTGTACCGGACACGAGGACAGGTATGAACTGTATGTCAGCGAGTACATAAAGTTCCTGAATACCGTGCATGACTGCAATCCTGACTCGAAGATACTCTGCGTAATGGGGATAATGCTTGACGAGATAGCGCCGTACATGGAGAAAGCTGTCGCAAAATTCAAGGAGCAGTCGGGCTTTGAGCAGATATACACTATGCGCTTTACTCCGCAGGACGGAAGTCTCGGTTACGGTGCGGACTGGCACCCCTCCCCCGCTACCCACGACAAGGCTGCGGAACTTCTTTCCGCAAGGATAAAGGAGATCATGGGCTGAAATGAGCATACGAGATGAAGCAGAGCGCGTGGTCAGGGAGCTCGGGATCGACAAAAAGCGGTTTCACGAGGTATCAAAGCTCGCTTATGCAGATATCATAAGACGCACAGAGAACGAGTTTGCGTCAGGCGGAACTCTTCACCGCTGCTGGGACGGAAGACTGCAAAAACAGCTCAGCACAAAAGATATCAGTTCGGACAGACTGTGGTATCACAAGCTGCCGGAGCTTCTCCCCGCGGACGAGCCGGTCTACGCGCTGCTTGAAGACACAAGGGCGTATGAACCTGAGTACAGAGTCTTTGAAGCTCACCTTCCCGAGCTGATAACCGTTCTCGACGAGATAAACGGGCTCGGCGAGTTTTACATAGTTTCCGGGAAGTACAAATGGCTGATATGTGAGACTCACGAGGACATCGTTTGCTGCGCCGGCGAGATCCCGGCAAAATAATACTGCAAAAACTATTGACAAATCAGTTATACTGTGATACAATATACAAAAGATAGAGGTGCGGGTTTAAAGAGTAGCATTAACGCCAATATTTCAACATATTGTTAATGTGAAAGGGAAAACCGCCGAGGAATGTATAGGTTGAAATGTACATATCCGGTCGTGCATTGAACAAATGTACGATTGTCATTAAGCCGTGCGGCGTAATGGAGAGCTATCGGCAACCATGGATTTGTCGTATTTTCTGTTATGTTTATGCGCCGGCTTTTAAAGCCGGTTTTTTATTTAGTCAACAGACAAAGAAAGGAAACAAAATTATGAAAGAGTACAAAGTCGGTATCATCGGAGCAACAGGCATGGTCGGACAGCGTTTCGCAGTCCTGCTCGAAAACCACCCTTGGTTCAAGGTAAAAGTCCTTGCAGCATCTGAGCGCTCCGCAGGCAAGACATACAAGGAAGCTGTAGGCTCACGCTGGCTCATTGAGAAGCCTATGCCGAAAGCAATGGAGGATATGGTGATCCTCGACGCTACCAACGACATAGACAAGATAGCGGAACAGGTCGATTTCGTGTTCTGCGCAGTAAACATGAAGAAGGACGAGATCAAGGCTCTCGAAGAAGCGTATGCAAAGCATGAAGTTCCGGTAATGTCCAACAACTCCGCGCACCGCTTCACACCAGATGTACCTATGATAATCCCGGAAGTTAACCCTGAGCACATTGAGATCGTTGCTGCACAGAAAGCACGTCTCGGCACAAAGCGCGGATTCATCTCCGTTAAGTCCAACTGCTCGATACAGAGCTACGTTCCGGCGCTCTCTCCCCTGCGCAAGTTCGGTATCACAAAGGTACTCGCCTGCACATATCAGGCTATCTCCGGCGCTGGAAAGACATTCGAGACATGGCCGGAAATGGTTGACAACCTTATCCCCTACATCGGCGGTGAGGAAGAAAAGTCCGAGCAGGAGCCTCTGAAAGTCTGGGGCAAGATCGAAGACGGCGAGATAGTAAAGGCGACAAGCCCCTCTATCACGACACAGTGCCTGCGTGTTCCGGTTTCCAACGGACATTTTGCAGCCGCATTCGTAAGCTTCGAGAACAAGCCTTCCATAGATGAGATCATAGACATCTGGAAGAACTTCAAGGGCGTTCCTCAGGAGCTTGAACTCCCCTCCGCACCGAAGCAGTTCCTCAACTACTTCACCGAGGATAACTACCCGCAGGCTGCCCTGCACCGCAACCTCGAAAACGGTATGGCAGTATCTATCGGCAGACTCAGACCCGATACACAGTACGATTACAAATTCGTTTCCCTGTCTCACAACACGCTGAGAGGTGCTGCCGGCGGAGCTGTGCTCATGGCTGAGCTGTATGCTGCAAAGGGTTATTTTGACTGATACAGCCCGTTTCGGCGGAATAAACACAAGGAGTGATCTTATGAGAAAGACAGTTTTCACGGGAACCGGTGTTGCTATCGTAACCCCGATGTTTCCCGACGGAAGTATAAATTATGAAAAGTTCGGTGAACTTATCGAAGAGCAGATCGCAAACAAGACCGACGCTATCGTGGTTGTCGGAACTACCGGTGAAGCCTCAACAATGACAGATGAGGAGCATATCGAGATGATACGCTACTGCGTTGAGAAAGTCGCAAAGCGTGTTCCCGTTATTGCCGGCACCGGCAGCAACGACACCGGCTATGCGGTCGAGCTCACAAAGGAAGCGGAGAAAGTCGGTGCGGACGCTACATTGCAGGTAACGCCGTACTACAACAAGACCTCTCAGCGCGGACTTGTCGCTCACTTCAACACCATTGCCGATTCCGTGAATATCCCGACGATACTGTACAATGTCCCGTCGAGAACAGGCACGGCAATCGCGCTCGATACATACATCGAGCTTTCAAAAAACGAGAAGATATCCGCTGTCAAGGAAGCAAGCGGTAATCTGTCGCTTGCGGCAGAAATCGCCGCGCATACAGATCTTGATATCTATTCCGGAAACGACGATCAGCTGCTTCCCTTCCTCTCACTTGGCGCAAAGGGCGTTATCTCGGTTTCTTCCAACGTTATACCGAAACAGAAGCACGACATGGTGGAACTCTACCTTTCCGGCAAGACGAAGGAAGCGCTTGAACTCCAGCTTAAATATCTCGACCTTGAAAACGCACTTTTCATGGACGTGAACCCGATACCCGTCAAAGAAGCAATGAACCTTCTCGGCAAGAACGTCGGCGAGTGCAGACTCCCGCTCATCAGAATGGAAGAAGCGAAGATCGAAAAGCTCAGAACAGCACTGAAAAACGCAGGCTTGCTGTAATCTCGTAAAGGAAGTTCAACATGGTTAAAATTGCAATTACAGGCGCAAACGGCAAAATGGGGCGCGTGATATCCGGTCTTATCGCACAGCGCGATGACTGCGAGGTCATCGCAGGTATCGACATAAATACTGTGCAGATAGGTTCTTTCCCGATAGTGAAGTCACCTTTCGAGCTGCCGGAAAAGCCCGATGTGATCATTGATTTCTCGCACCCCAGCGCTCTCGACGATTTGCTTTCATACTGCACGATGAACGGAGTACCCGTGGTAGTGGCAACGACCGGCTACACCGACGATCAGGTAACACGCATTAAAAACGCAGGCGAACAGATACCGGTATTCTTCACATTCAATATGTCACTCGGTATAAATCTGCTTGTAGAGCTCGGAAAACGTGCTGCAAATGTTCTCGGCGGACAGTTCGATATCGAGATCGTGGAAAAACACCACAATCTCAAAAAGGACGCTCCCTCCGGAACCGCCCTCATGATAGCGGAAGCTATCAATAACGAGCTTGGCAACAAGCTTCACTACGTTTACGACCGCCATAGTGTAAGAAAACCGCGTGAATCCACAGAGATCGGACTTCACTCCATACGCGGCGGAACTATCGTCGGTGAGCATGATATCATATTTGCCGGACATGACGAAGTCATAACACTTTCGCACTCCGCAGCAAGCAAGGAAGTGTTCGCAAACGGCTCGATAAATGCAGCGATATTCCTTTCCAAAAAGGATAAAGGGCTTTACGATATGTCCGACCTGCTTGCGGACGCATAAAGAAAGGACTGGACGAAAATGACAACAATTACAGTCACCGAAGGAGTTTCGATAATTACATTCGCAAACATTCCGTATGACAGCGAAAGTGAGTTCATTTGCAGCATATTCTCGGCTGCCGCTCGTGAGAATGTCGTCATAGATATGATCTCAAAAGCTCCCGTTTCTGCGGAAAGCACTTCCATAGGTTTCACATTCAACGACAGCGATATGCCGAAGATCCTTAAAGTATCGAACGAAGTTAAGCCTGTCAAACCACCGATGATAAACTCCGGAAATGTTAAATTTATTATAAAATCTGCGGAAATGGTTGACGGAGTAGGTTTTGCAGAGAATGTTTTCAAAGCGCTCGCTGCCGCAAAAGCTAACCCGATACTGATAACCACGGCTCTTGACGAGATCTCGGTCGTTGTACGCGAAAGTGACAGCACAGATTTCGAGGCAGAACTGAAAAAAGTATTCTGAACAAAGCAAACAGCCGTTCGGGTCTTATTCCTGAACGGCTGTTTTTGTGTACATTATTTCACGAAGAGCTTTACCGCCGATATTGTCATCAAGTACTTCCCCGCTGTTCATATAGCCAAGATATTCATAAAACTGTCTTGCATTGCGGTTTTCTTCAAGTACCCAGAGCAACATTCTGTCAAACCCCAGCTTCATCAGCTCATTTTCAGCAAACTCAATTAGTTTTCTTCCATATCCCATTCCTGTACATTCCGGAAGCAGATAAATTGATACGATCTCGCCGTGATCGCTGAACTTTTCCCAGCGAGATTTGCAGAAAGAAGATGTTCCGACTATTCTGTTGTCATCAACAAGTATAAGATTGTTCATACCCGGCTTGTTTATGCTTGTAGCCCATTTACCGACCGGTATACTGTCAAGATAGGACTGCGGAATAATGTCTTTATATGTGTGTTTCCAGCTTTGTTCATAAACGGCGCTTACCTGCATGGGATCATCGCTGTTATTAAGATATCTTATCTCCATATTCCCTCAGTTTTTGACATAAAAATAACGCATACCGGCGTCGGCGTTAAGGACACGCCCTCGATTAAGCCCAAATCCAAGCCTGTCGAAGTCGGACAACTCCCTGTGTCAACATGTATGCGGTATTTTCTGAAAATTTTGCTTCCCCCGACACACGGGGGAAGCAGTAAAGATTAAACTTTAATTATTCGTTGATCTTTGTAACGACGCCGGAACCAACGGTTCTGCCGCCCTCACGGATAGCGAAACGAAGACCTTCCTCGATAGCGATAGGAGTGATAAGCTCAACGTCCATTGTTACGTTATCCCCCGGGATGCACATTTCCTTATCAGCAGGAAGTGTGATAACACCGGTAACGTCAGTTGTTCTGAAGAAGAACTGAGGTCTGTAGTTAGAGAAGAAAGGTGTATGACGACCGCCCTCTTCCTTCTTTAATACGTAAACCTGACCGGAGAACTTTGTGTGGGGGTGAATGGAACCGGGCTTGCAGAGAACCTGACCACGCTCGATCTCGCTTCTCTGGATACCACGGAGAAGAGCACCGATGTTGTCGCCTGCCTCAGCGTAGTCGAGGATCTTACGGAACATCTCGATACCTGTAACAACAGTGGACTTGGGCTCATCTGTAAGACCTGTGATCTCAACTGTATCGTTAGTCTTGAGGATACCACGCTCTACACGGCCAGTAGCAACTGTTCCACGACCTGTGATCGTCATTGTGTCCTCAACAGGCATAAGGAAAGGAAGATCAGCCTTACGGTCAGGAGTCGGGATATAATTGTCAACAGCGTCCATGAGTTCGAGAATGCACTTGTACTCAGGAGCATTGATATCTGTGCTTGCGCAGTCAAGAGCAACCTTAGCGGAACCGCGGATTACCGGGATATCATCGCCCGGGAAGTCGTTCTTGGAAAGAACGTCACGGATATCCATCTCAACGAGGTCAAGAAGCTCTTCATCGTCAACGTCATCGCACTTGTTGATGAAAACTACCATTGCAGGAACGCCAACCTGGTGAGCAAGAAGGATATGCTCCTTTGTCTGAGCCATAGGACCGTCTGTACCTGCAACAACGAGGATAGCGCCGTCCATCTGAGCCGCACCTGTGATCATGTTCTTGATGTAGTCAGCATGACCGGGGCAGTCAACGTGAGCGTAGTGACGCTTGTCTGTCTCGTACTCAACGTGAGCTGTGTTGATCGTGATACCACGCTCTCTCTCCTCGGGAGCCTTATCGATCATGTCGTAAGCTTCGAACTTTGCCTGACCCTTCATAGCGAGTACCTTTGTGATAGCTGCTGTAAGGGTTGTCTTACCATGGTCAACGTGTCCGATGGTACCGATGTTTACATGGGGTTTGGTTCGGTTAAAATGTTCCTTAGCCATTGTTAATTCCTCCTAAAATTTAACGGTAATTTCAAAAAATCCCATAGGTATATTGTACCAAAAAATCTATGAAATTACAAGTCTTTTTTGAAAATTTTTAAAAAAGTTTTATTCCTTTGTCCTCTTGCTTACGATACCGTCAGCGATATTCTTCGGAACCTGAACATAGCTATGAGGCTCCATTACATACTGACCGCGGCCCTGTGTCTTGGAACGCAGATCGTTGGAGTAACCGAACATTTCGGACAGCGGAACAAGAGCATTTATCTGCTTTACGCCGTTTCTGTCGTCCATACCCTGAATAGTTCCTCTGCGGGAGCTGAGATCGCCGATAACGTCGCCCATGTATTCCTCAGGCACGATTACAACGACTTTCATGATAGGTTCGAGAATTACGGGGTTAGCCTTCTTGCAGGCTTCCTTGATCGCCATAGAACCTGCGATCTTGAATGCCATTTCTGAAGAGTCAACTTCGTGGTAAGAACCGTCGTAAAGTGTAACTTTAAGGTCAACTACCGGGTAACCTGCCATAACGCCTGCCTGCATTGCTCCCTGGATACCTGCATCAACTGCGGGGATATACTCCTTCGGGATAGCGCCGCCGACAACGGCATTGATGAACTCGTAACCCTTACCGGACTCGTTCGGCTCAACCTTGAGTTTTACGTGACCGTACTGACCTTTACCGCCGGACTGACGGGCATACTTGGTATCAACGTCAGTTGCGGTTGTGATAGTCTCCTTGTAAGCAACCTGCGGAGCGCCGACATTTGCTTCGACCTTGAACTCACGGAGCAGTCTGTCAACGATGATCTCAAGGTGAAGTTCACCCATACCTGCGATGATAGTCTGTCCTGTTTCGGAGTCTGTCCATGTCTTGAATGTCGGGTCTTCCTCGGCAAGCTTAGCAAGCGCGAGAGCCATTTTTTCCTGACCTGCCTTGGTCTTAGGCTCGATAGCCAGATCAATAACAGGATCCGGGAATTCCATGGATTCGAGTATGATCGGGTGATCCTCGTCACAGAGGGTATCACCTGTTGTTGTGTTCTTTACGCCGACTGCCGCAGCGATATCGCCGCAGTAGCAGACTTCAAGATCCTGTCTGTGGTTAGCGTGCATCTGAAGGATACGTCCCATACGCTCCTTCTTGTCCTTTGTTGCATTCAGCACGCTTGCGCCTGCCTCAACAATGCCGGAATATACACGGAAGTAGCAGATCTTACCAACAAACGGGTCTGTTGCGATCTTGAATGCGAGTGCGGAGAACGGCTCGTTATCGCCTGCTCTTCTCTCTTCTTCCTCGCCTGTTTCCGGGTTAGTGCCCTTGATGGGCGGGATATCGAGCGGAGAAGGCATATAGTCAACCACAGCATCAAGGAGTTTCTGAACACCCTTGTTTCTGTAAGAAGTTCCGCAGGTTACCGGAACCATATCGTTAGCTATACAAGCCTTTCTGATGCACTTCTTGATCTCATCAACGGTGATCTCCTCACCTTCGAGATACTTGTTCATTATCTCCTCGTCCTGCTCTGAAACAGCTTCGAGAAGTTCGGTTCTGTACTTCTCGGCAAGCTCCTTCATATCAGCGGGGATCTCCTCGACTCTCATATCCTTTCCGAGGTCATCGTAATAGATGTCCGCGTTCATTTCAACGAGGTCGATAATTCCTCTGAACGTATCTTCCGATCCGATAGGAAGCTGGATCGGGACTGCGTTACACTTGAGGCGGTCTTTCATCATCTTTACAACGTTGTAGAAATCCGCGCCCATGATATCCATTTTGTTGACATAAGCCATTCTCGGTACTCTGTACTTGTCTGCCTGATGCCAAACAGTCTCGGACTGGGGCTCAACGCCGCCCTTTGCGCAGAATACAGTAACGGAACCGTCAAGTACTCTGAGGGAACGCTCGACTTCGACTGTGAAGTCA
>JAGAWN010000121.1 GCA_017941355.1 Ruminiclostridium sp.
GCTTTCCACCGATGAGCAGTCCCTCAAGGCTTCGCAGAAGATCTACTACAAACCCGCAGTGAAGCTGACCGCGAAAAAGGGCAGCATCGTTATCAAGTGGGCTGATGTTCCCGGCGCGGAGAAGTACAGATTATTCAAACTGGTAAACGGCAAGCTCAGACTTGTCACCGAGACAGAGAAGCACAATATCCTCATTTCCGGCACAAAGGCAGGAAAGGAGTACTCCTACGCTGTAAAGGCGCTTGTAGATGGCAAGTGGACTAAGGTTTACACAAGCGATATCGTGAGTGTAAAGGCGAAGTAAAGCAACAGTTCTTTTCATTTACTATCCTTTTTAAACTCCCCCGGTAGATATACATCTGTCGGGGGAGTTTTTTGTTCGGAGTAAAAAAGTATTGATTTTTTTGGAGATATGCTGTATAATATAGGTGAGGGAGATGATAGCGATGAACAATAAGAAGAATAAAAAGAAGCAAGTTAGAAAAATAAAGCCTTTTGAAGAACTTACCATAACAGATGACTTTATGTTCGGCGCTGTTATGAGTGATCCCAAAAGATGTAAAAAACTGCTTGAATATATCCTCGGAATTAAGATAGCAAAGCTCGACTACAAGGAAAAACAAAAGACCATAGATGTATCATACGATTCCAAAGGTGTTAGACTTGATCTGACGGTTATAGACGAGAAAGGTCAGGTTTTCGATATTGAAATTCAGAACGGCAGAAACGAGAATCTACCGCTGCGGATAAGATACTATCACGATATGCTTGACATTGATATGCTCGAAAAAAGCATGGACTACAATAAGCTGAACAGGTGCTTTGTTATATTTATCTGCACATTCGATATGTTTGGGAAGGATAGATATATGTACACATTCAAGCGTCAGTGTCAGGAGGATAACAGCGTGTTCCTTGGTGATGAAGCGGTATCTATCGTGCTGAACACGAACGGTAAAATCGGAGAAATCAACTCGGAATTACGGGACGCTCTGCATTATATGGCTGGGCAAGCACCTATGGGAAAATTTGCAAAAGACCTTGATGACGCTGTACATAAGGTCAAATCTGATGAGAAATGGAGGAATGGGTATATGACTTACGCTGTTAAATTAAAGGAAAGCCAGCTTAAAGGCGAAAAAATAGGTGATTTTAAAAGAATGGTTTCTGCCATCAGAAAAGGTAAAGGTAAGGGTTCAGATGACTTTATAATGAATCTTCTTGATGTAAGCAAAGATTTATTCAATACAATATCCGAAATGATAGATGACTATCCCGATTGGACAGATGAGGATATAGCCTATGAATTAGTTGTCGGGGACGATGATTAATAATTTATATTTGTAATAGTATAGCGCATAGCCTGTGGTTTTAGGTTATGCGCTTTTTCTTTTGGCTGAAAAAGGAACTCCGCCCGATTGCTCGGACGGAGTTTTTGATTATTCGGGTTTGTCTAAGATGTCGATCATAAATTTTGCACCGAGACGGAAACCTCTGATAATGTCCTCCTCGCTTTCCATAGCAGCCATACCGTATCAGGCAGATGTGCAAATCGGGAGAACTCCGTGCGTTTAAGGCGGGGCGCAAGTTCCTGATAGCCGAGAACGATCTCTACGAAGCGGTATTCGGAAAGAGTTTCGCGGACGAGAACGGCGGTGCTGCGTGACCGACTTCGGAACAATCAGGCAGCTTGTCGATATCCGGCAGGCTGCGAGAATGTACGGACTTGAAATGAACAGGGCAGGAGTGGCGCGGTGCATCTTCCACGGGGACAAGAACCCGTCAATGAAGATGTATCGGGACAGCAGCTACGCATCATTTGCAGCATTGTATATTCAATTGGCTTGTACATATCAGACTTTACGATCCTGCACGGAAACGCATCTCCACAGAGGCAGAATATAGGGATTTCCTTATCCATGTCCTTTAAAAAATAAAGAAACGGCTGCATCAGCTCATGCTTGGCGAGTGCTTCGCTGCAGCCTTTTACAAACGACACAATGGTGGTCGCTAACAGTTATACCGAGATAATCCCCGGGTTCGTGGGAATGGCGGTCAAGATGCTGTCCGCGCTGGTGATGATTACGGTGCTCGATCTGCGGTTCGCGCTGATACTGATACCGCTCGGGATAATTCTCGGCGTGATGACCTTCGGGTTCCGCAAGAATATGAAGCGGCTACACAAGAAAGTTCAGGAAAAGGACGGCGCTCTGCGCATCTTTTTGCAGGAGCGGATCAACAGTCTTACTGTGATACGCTCGTTCGCCGCCGAGGAGCAGACGGAAGCCGATACCCACGATAAAGCAACGATCACAAAGCCGCGCGAATGAAGAAAAACAGGTTCTCGAATTTCTGCAATTTCGGGTTCGGCGGAGCGATGAACGGAATGTATCTGTTCGGCGTGATCTACTGCGGGTACGGAATCCTGACCGGCACGATAACCTACGGTATGCTTACCGCGATAACGCAGCTTATCACGCAGATACAGGCGCCTTTCGCCAACATCACGGGCTATCTGCCGCGCTGGTATGCTATGCTCGCAAGCGCGGAGAGACTTATGGAGATCGAGAGCTTCGACGACGATCTGACCGAGACTTCGCTTGACGGCGGGACCGTCCGCACGTTCTACCGCGACAGACTGAAAAGCATAGGGCTGAAAGACGTGTCCTACACCTACTATCCCGCGTCGGACAAGGTCGAAATGCTTGAAAAAGAAAAAATGCCCGTGGCAGTTCACGGGCTTGATATCGAGATCAACAAGGGCGAGTATGTGGCATTTACGGGACATTCCGGCTGCGGTAAATCCACGGCGCTGATGCTCTTGATGTGCGTGTACAAGCCCGACAGCGGCGAGCGGTATATCGCCGGAACGGATGGCAGCAAAGAAGCACTGTCCCCGAAATGACACAGGCTGTTCGCTTATGTTCCGCAGGGCAACAAGCTGATGAGCGGTACGGTGCGCGAGGTCGTGAGCTTTGCAGACAGAACGCAGTCCGGCAGCGACGAGAAGATAAACGAAGCGCTAAAAATAGCCTGTGCGGACGAGTTCATCTCCGGGCTTGAAAACGGCATAGACACCGTTCTCGGCGAGCGCGGCACGGGTCTTTCAGAGGGGCAAATGCAGAGGATAGCGATAGCAAGGGCGGTATTTTCAGAAAGCCCGATACTGCTCCTTGATGAAGCGACTTCCGCACTCGATTCCGATACAGAAAAGCGGTTACTTCAAAATCTGCGGAGTATGACGGATAAGACAGTCGTTATCGTCACGCATCGTCCTGCGGCGTTGGAAATATGCGACAGGGTGATAGATTTCACAAATACAGAAAAATAGTTCGGAGTTTTTACACTCTGAGCTATTTTTATTACCGCTTAAGGGCAACGGTGGTTTTCTTCCTACGAAGAACAAGTCATCAGTAAGGAAGTTTCAAATGGACTGGCAGACTGTCATTCAGTTTTCAGGACTTGTAAAGGGGTTGCCGGAAGATGAACCGATATTTGTCAGAAAGGGAGTTAAGGTCTATAACTCAACAGTGAACAATATACTTAAGAAGCACTGCAATAATGTCAATGTGCCGGTGATATCTATACACGGTCTGCGTCATACTCACGCTTCTCTCCTGCTTTTTGCAGGAGTATCGATTGCAAGTGTGGCACGTCGGCTGGGTCATGCAAGCATGACGACTACACAGAAAACATATTTGCATATCATTCAGGAGCTTGAAAACAAGGACATTGACATAGTTATGCGCTCACTTTCTGAATTAAGCTAACAGAACAAGCCTGTAAACACAAAAGGGCAGCCTTTCGGCTGCCCGTTCTTTTTTATTCCAACACGTCCGGTCGCTTGCGTTTTTGTTCCTGCTGCCCGTACTCCGTGCCTAAGATCATATCTACATTCTTCTTCACGTCCTGTATTTCGGATAGACTCGTCCGTTCATCACAATACTTGTCGTATAGCCTGTCTTTCTCGGTTTTGAGCTTTCGCTGTTCGGCTCTCAATTCTTTGAGAAGCGGCAGTTTGCCGGATGGAAAGTTCTTCAATATATACCGCTTGGCAGCTTCATAGACTATGAATTCCGAGGTATGCTCACGCTTGTATTTTTCCTTGTCTTTGACCTCGGACAGCTTATCGACTACGGCTTTTGTTTTCCGGTAATTGTCGATATTCTGTATATCTTCTTCGAGCTTCTTTATCCGGCGCTCGGTGTCTTTAATGGAAATCTGAGTTTGAGAAAATACTGCTTTCTTTCCCTCTGCTGCGGCGGCAAGGTCTGCATAGTTCATCA
The DNA here is from genome assembly GCA_017941355.1 of Ruminiclostridium sp. Taxonomy (GTDB): domain Bacteria; phylum Bacillota; class Clostridia; order Oscillospirales; family Ruminococcaceae; genus Ruminiclostridium_E. Next base: position 4,287 of record JAGAWN010000121.1, read on the forward strand.
GATTGTGCTCGGTAAGGAAATTGACAGTTTTAGCGGCTGTTTTAAGGTTCTGTATCTTCGCCCAATACTCAAATCCTGCTATGCTTTGTTGCTGATTTTTGATAGCAGCTTCAATGTCTATGAGAATAGAAACGTGATGTCCGTCACCCGTGTCAAGCAGCTTTGCGCCCCTGATGCGGCTCCTGATCTGTTCCTCGGTATAGGAACTCCCCAAACGCTTGGCACGAGTAAATCTTTCCTGCCCCTGCGCCCGGAACGCTATATGCTTTCCCTCTTTTATTTCATATCCGGCGGAGCGCATAAGGTCAAGAAACTCGTTCCAATCTCTCGCCTTGATAATACAGCGGTCTATGTTCTGACGGAGAAGATCTTTCCAACTGTTTTGTTGTTTAGATACAAGCGTTTCATAGTATGATTTGCCCGGTTCTTTCGGCTCTTTTATGACCGACAGTCCGTATTCATTGCAAAGCGAATCGCTTACTCGCCGGATGTTGTAATAGCTGCCCGGACTGCTGATATATTTCTTGTGATCTGTCATACTCACGGAGTTGAAAATGATGTGATTGTGAACGTGACCACGGTCTATATGCGTAGCGATAACGTACTGATATTTGCCTTTCAGAACCTTATCCGCGAGTTCAATTCCAATCTTGTGAGCCGTTTCATAATCGACTTCGCCCGGCTCAAATGATTGAATAAGATGAAAGGCAAGGTAACCGCTAAGCGCCTGAGATGAACCTTTCAGGTCTGCTTCCTGTTTCACCCTGTCAAATTCATACGCAGATGTTGTCGGAGAACAGCAATACCCGGTGCAAAGCAGACGCTCATTTGTTTTCTTTTCATCAAGAATATAGTCAATAGCTTTCTTCAGGGAAGTTTCGATAGGATGGATTTTAGTAACTGCCATATCTCTTTCTGTTCCTCTTTTATCTGACGTATATCCTCGGCGTAAGCCGTGTTGGTGCTGTTAATTCTCTTGGCAATCTGATTGATATTCCGTCCTATACCCTCGATCTGACTGCATATCTCAGTAAGCTCAGGAAAGCTCGCCTCATACAGAAAACCGTCCTGCGAGATCTTCCGCATATAAGCTGCCATATTGGTTATTCCCATAAGCGCCATTCGCTGATGAATGACATCTTTTTCCTGTTCATTTACACGGAATTTTATTTCTATCGGTCGTGTTCTGTTTTCCATTTTTCTCTCCTTTTTTCCCGGTAGGTCAATGATTCTTTTCACGTCAGAATTGACGTGTGAGGGGTTTGGGGATCCGTCCCCAACAAGCAAAGTTTTTCGGAGTGACGGGTAGCGAAAACTTCCGAAAACGGTGATTTGGGTCCCCAAATCATATGCTTGCTATTCTTCCTCCGACGCGAAGCGGCGAAAACAAGTTTTTCAGGATTTTGCGGCAGCAGTGCCGCATTAGAAAGCCGATTCGTTCAACTTTGGTGCGGCAGCAGTGCCGCATAAATCATCATAAAAAGGATTATTAAAGCGCAAGATTTGTCCTGCGCTTTCTTTATGTGTATAAAGTTTCAATCAGTATTCATCATTGCATATCATCTTCATATCCTTCAAACAATCCGCATTGGCAAACATCGGTGCCGTTATTTTATATCCCTTGTAATTCATCAATCTGAATTTGAAATCTATAAACTCCACCGGCACATATAATTTGGCAGCGGCGGTTACAAACGAGCCGTCATCATTCAGCGCGTCAAGCACATCATCATCTGACATCATCATTTCTGCGGCGAACAGATTTGCTTCAATTTCTCTCTTGTTGGTTTCATTGAACATTGAGAAATCATTGAAGCAGTATAAGGTGTCTGAAAAGTGGAGCACTATATGTCCTGTCTCGTGATAGATGACAGCTTTCTGAATTTCCGCTGACATTTCAGAATTGTAAATAATTATATATTCGCCGTTTGCTTTGAAACAGCAACCCTTACCTGAGTTGTTGCTCTTTCCCATTGGTTTAGGGTGTAGGATTATCCCCATTTCTGCACATAAGCGCCGTGGCGTTTGATATGTATAGTTTTCTTTTATTGCGTTTGCTTTATCAATTATAAGCCCATAGTCCATTGTATTCAATTACCCCCGATAGACTATTCGTTATTATTATCGTTACCCTCGTCAAGCACCTTCCCATGTTTCTTCAGGGAGGTTTCTCGCGTCTTTTCATACGCAGAAGAAATTGCTTCAAAAAATCTGTCTTTATCTTCCTGCGGTATTGCTCCTCCGGCGAAGAAGATCGCTGTCTGTTTGTACAAATTTTGCAGGTTTGCGGCAGCTTTTTCACCGTGCTTCTCACGCATTTCCTCTACATAACTTTCACTAAGATCATCTTCCGGCATATCCTGTTCGTCATCAATAAGGAATTCTGGTGTAGTGTACAGGCAGTCAGCTAATTTTTTTAGCATAGCCTTACGGGGTATTGTTCCATTTTCATAGGTAAAAATAGTACGCTGTGAGGTTCCTACCTGTTTAGCGAGTTCTTCCTGCGTAAGTTCGTAGCGTTTTCGTAGTATTTTTACCTTTTCAGCAAAATTCATTGTATCATACCCTTTCAAAAAAAATTTTTGTAACTTCATAAAAACTATTGACAAATATGAAGCTGCGTGTTATACTTGTCTCACAACTTCATATTAAGTGACGCATATATGAAGTTTGTATCTTCATTATAGAGGAAAAGCAATCAATTGTCAAGTAGTTTTCGCAAAAAATATAATACTTTGCTAATATATTTAAAATCCCTATTTGCATAGTGTTGGTTTTTAGTGTATAATCTGTGTATACCAACACAGAGGAGAAACTATATGAAACACCAGTCAGATAGGTATAAGTCACGACAAGTAACACCGTGGGATATGAATCCTGAGCTAAC
>JAGAWN010000010.1 GCA_017941355.1 Ruminiclostridium sp.
GACTGAAAATCTGCAAAACAGATTTTCAGATGTTGTTTAAATGCGCCTGCGGTGCATTTAAACAACGGACACATTCCTTGATGTCAAGCTCATTTCGTCCTTCGGACGAACAAAAGTGCAAGGAAAATCCTGAAATATAAATATTTTCCTTGCACTTTTGCAGCCAACAAATGGCTTCAAGCTGCGCTATGAAGCCATTTGTTGGCTGATGAGCAGACATTAAATTAACCTCGCGGAAAAGAAACAGAGGTCTTGAATTATGTGCGGCAGCGATGTAATGGCAGAAATCACAACGTCATCACAGGATCATTCGGTTCAGCCGGTTCAGCATCAGCCGGAACACGAACATGGCGCAGATGATGTAAATATACCGGCAAACGTTATGAACGGCGGTCAGGCGGCACCTTCCGGTGACGCGCAAAATGTTGACGCGCCCGTTCCCGGACATGACGGTGAAGAACCGGAAGATAATGATCCGGAAGCGAAAAAGCAGCGCAGAAAACGCGTTCTTACACGGAAACTCGTTGACGAACGTAAGAACGCAAAAGCCGAAATGGACGCAGAGCTTAATGAAGATCCGGAATCCGGGATCACCCACGGCAGTGTATCGACGAAGAAGCTCGATGACGCGGCAAAGGTGTTCGGAGGCGTAGGTGCCGCAACAGGTCTTGGGTCGTCCATAGCCGGTCAGTTCATAGATGATTCTCCGAGCGGTATCATCGACGGAGTTTCGCAAAAACAGATGAACGCGGGAGCCGGTATTTTCGGCGCGGGAATGGGCGCTGTCGCCAACTCTCTGAAACTGGGTACGAATATCTATAAAGCCTCAAAGAGCAAGAGCCGTTACAAGCGTAAGGCTGCACGAATGAAAGCTGCATCGGGAGGACTGGGACTGCTCGGAAATGCCGCGAGCATAGCCGGCGGTCTCGGTTCATTCGGAGTTTACGGTCAGAAACAGACCGTACTCGATCCCGCAGGCGGTTCGGGTACGGAGTACGATCCAAACAAGACAGTCTCCGGGTTTACGGATATCGGAGGCGGCATCGTAAGCAGTGTTTCAAGTATTCTGGATTACTCCGCTAACCGTTCGGTGACAAACGCGCACAGGAAGATCGGACGTGATACCCGGCGTTATCTGACCGATAATCTTGATGATTCAGAGAGTAAGCTTGCAAATTCGCGCAGAAAAATAAAGGAACTGAAAAACGTCGGCGCAGGCAATCTTACAGATGAACAAAAGCAGGAACTGAAACTTGCGAGAAAAGCCCGCCGTACCGCAAAGGCTAAGATGTTCGCAATGAAGCAGGCTTCCGATATGAACACAGCGCGCGGCAGGCAGCACACGCCGGGAGTCCTGGGACTTATCGGCGGAATGTCGTCGGGTATCGGTTCTCTTTTGAAAGGAATTGCGAAGTTCACCGGACAGTCGCAGGGCATACTCGGATATGTCGGAATTGGTCTGGGAATGCTCGGCGGCGCTATAAAGACTTTCAATTCGCTGCGTGAAGCCAAGAAAGCTGTCACAAAGCCTAAGGACGGACTCAAAGATAATAAGCACAGTGTAGTTGACGAATATCTTAACGGTAAGATACGCAAGATTAAGGAACAGGCAGCCGCAATGCTGCTTGACCGCGCCGAGTCGCGTGATCTCGGCAGTCAGGGCAAAACGCTCAGCGACGATGAAGCAAAGAGGATCGCCCTGCTGCGACTCGGGGTAGATGTTGACGAACATTCGGATAATCTGACCGATGCGAACTACAATGAAGCGTTTAAGAAGATCACCGAGAAGCGCGCAAAGAATATTCTGAAAGCAAGAGACGCGGAC
>JAGAWN010000122.1 GCA_017941355.1 Ruminiclostridium sp.
AGACTTCACAATTACACACAATGTAAGAATTGAAACATATGACGGAACTTATCAGATCGATGTATATGCTGAATTTACTGCACTTAATTCAAAATTTAAGGTTTTATGTGAGTGTAAACAATATACTTCATCTGTAAGCAGAGAAAAAGTTGCTGTTTTACATGATAAAATTGAGAGAATCGGTGCTCATAAAGGAATACTACTTGCTACAAGTGATTTTCAAAGTGGTGCAATTCAGTACGCAAAAGCTCATGGAATTGCCCTGATAACTGTTGAAGATCATACATTGAAGAATCACTCATTTTCAAATGAAAGCGGTATCCTTGATGAAAATGATCCATTTGCTTATGGTGTGTTACATATGCCTCCGGTAGTTGCATCTGTATATAGTGAAGATATGAATGAACCACAAAGGATTTATCCTACAAGAGCTATGATTGGAAAGTTAATGTTGGAGCAAACAAAACGTATAAACGAAGCATATGGAACAGATATAAAGCTTCCGTTTATTGTTGAGGAGGATGAATAATGAGCAGTTTAAGTAATTTCGTAAAGAGATTACGGGATATTATGAGAAACGATGCAGGTATCAACGGTGATGCGCAGCGTATTGAACAGATCGCTTGGCTGCTGTTTCTCAAGGTTTATGACACAAAGGAAGACGACTGGGAATATTACGATGATGACTATGAGTCTATCATTCCGGAGGATTGCCGCTGGCGTAATTGGGCGGTAGATGACGGCAAGGGTACAGCTTTGACAGGTGATGATCTGCTTGATTTCGTCAATAATACGCTGTTTCCTACACTGAAAGGCATTGAGGTTTCAAAAACTACGCCTATCAACAAAGCTATTGTAAAGACCACATTTGAGGACACCAACAACTACATGAAGGATGGTGTTCTGCTTCGCCAGGTAGTAAATGTTATTGATGAGCTTGACCTTACCAATTATGAGGAAAGCCATGCATTCGGTGATATTTATGAATCTATACTGAAAGAGTTGCAGAGTGCAGGCTCAGCAGGTGAATTCTATACGCCCCGTGCTGTGACCGATTTCATGGCACAGATGATAAAGCCTGTGATCGGTGAGAAAATGGCAGATTTTGCCTGCGGTACGGGTGGATTTATCGTCAGTTGGCTGAAAGCTCTTGAATCTCAGAAAAAGACTGTTGAGGACAGAGCTGCGTTTGATACATCGGTTTACGGTATCGAAAAGAAACAGTTCCCATATATGCTTTGTGTCACGAACCTTCTGCTTCATGACATTGACACACCAAGAGTATATCATGACAATTCACTGCTGAAAGACGTTCTCGACTATACGGAGGACGATCAGTTTGACGTTGTTCTGATGAATCCTCCATACGGAGGCAGTGAGAAAACTGAAGTCAAGAATCATTTTCCGTCCGATCTCGCAAGCAGTGAGACTGCTGACCTGTTCATGTCTGTTATTATGTACCGTCTGAAGCAGAACGGCAGAGCTGCTGTTATACTCCCGGACGGATTTCTGTTCGGAACTGATAATGCTAAAGTTGCTATCAAGAAAAAGCTGATGAACGAGTTCAATCTGCATACGGTCATTCGTATGCCTCACAGTGTATTCGCTCCGTACACCTCTATCACAACCAATATCCTGTTCTTTGACAGGACAGGTTCTACTAAGGAAACATGGTTCTATCGTTTGGATATGCCCGAAGGCTACAAGAATTTCTCTAAAACAAAGCCGATGAAACTCGAACACTTCGCTCCTGCTATCGAATGGTGGAATGACCGTAAGGAAATCTCTATTGATGACTTTGACAAGGCTAAAAAGTACACGGCTAAGGAGCTTACAGAGAGAAATTATAACATTGATCTCTGCGGTTTCCCGCATGAGGAAGAAGAAATACTGCCGCCGAAAGAACTAATACAGCAATATCAGGAAAAGCGGGCAAGTCTTAACGCCGATATAGACCGTATTCTTGAACAGATCACGGATATACTTGGCATAAGCGATTCGGAGGAATTGAAATGACCGCACAGCAACTTAAAAACTCGATACTCCAGATGGCGGTGCAAGGCAAGCTCGTTCCGCAGGATCCTAACGACGAGCCGGCGAGCGTTCTGTTAGAGCGCATAAAAAAGGAAAAGCAGGAACTAATCAAAGCCGGTAAGATAAAGAAGGACAGTAAAAGCTCCGAAATATTCCGCGGGGCTTCTCGTAATTTGCCTTATACCTTTTGTGAGCAGACCGGCAAGGAAGTACGGGACATTTCGGACGAGATACCGTTTGATATTCCGGAGAGTTGGGAGTGGGTGAGGTTAGGTTTTATTAGTACATATAATGAGCCAAAACAAAAAATAAATGCCAAAGATGCCGATAAATCTATTTGGGGACTTGACCTTGAAGATATTGAAAAGGGCGGTCGATTGATTGCCAAAATTAAGATAGGTGAGCGAAAAGCCGTTGGTGACAAGACCGTTTTCAAAAAGGGAGATATACTTTACAGCAAATTACGTCCATATTTACTAAAAATACTGATTGCTACGGATAATGGCATCTGTACACCCGAAATCGTTCCCTTCACTGTTTATGGAAGTATTTCGTCAAAGTATATTATAAACTATTTGAAATCACCCTATGTTGATAGTCTTGTAAACGGAGAAACATATGGAATAAAAATGCCAAGAGCAGGAACAGAAACTATGATTAGTTTACTTGTTCCTCTCCCGCCCCTCGCCGAACAACACCGCATAGTCTCCAAAATAGAAGAACTCCTGCCATATATCGACAAATATGAACAAGCCGAAACACAGCTCACCACGCTGAATACCACATTCCCCGAAGCTCTGAAAAAGTCTATACTTCAAGAAGCAGTTCAAGGTAAGCTCGTCCCGCAGGATCCGAACGACGAACCCGCGAGCGTTCTGTTAGAGCGCATACGAACCGAGAAGAAAAAGCTTGTAAAAGAAGGTAAGATCAAGAAGGACAAGAGCGAATCGGTCATTGTTACACGGGATAAAATTCCTTATGAGATCATCGACGGAAAAGAACGCTGTATTGCCGATGAAGTGCCGTTTGAACTGCCGGAAAGTTGGTGTTGGTGTAGGCTTAAAAGCATTATAAATGCAGTTTCTGCTCGCCGTGTTCATCAATCAGATTGGAAAAATAGCGGTATTCCGTTCTATCGTGCGAGAGAAATAGCTAAGCTTGCAGAAAACGGGTATGTCGATAACGAGTTGTTTATTTCAGAAGAATTATTTGCTGAATACGCCCAAAGTGGTGTCCCTAAAAGCGGAGATTTGATGGTAACGGCTGTTGGCACATTAGGAAAGACGTATATTGTTAGAGATGCAGACAAATTCTACTACAAAGATGCCAGTGTAATTTGTTTTGAAAATTTCGGTAAGCTCTGCTCCGAGTATCTTAGGTATCTTACGAGATGTACTGCAACGGAAACAAAATAGGATACTTCGGATGACGGGACACGCTCCCGTCATTTTTATGTTCACAGATAGGAGAGAAACGATGAAAAGCATATTGGAACAGTTCTACTACGGCAACATCACACCATGCGAAACGACTGTCACCGACAACAGGTTTCAGAAGATCGTCTCGGATATAGACAGCATCGAATCCGAGATGCTTGAGCAATACCCGGAGATCCGGAAGCTTCTCGACCAATACCGTGACAAGAACGACAGGCTGGCGGGAATGGAGATTGAGAATGCGTTCAGCAAAGGTTTCAGGCTCGGTGCGCTGTTCATGATCGATGTGTTCAAGGAAACGGTATAGACGGAGTAATGAACCGTTAGAACTGGACTGTCATCGTAAAACACGACACCAGTCCGTATCTCGGTAACAAACCATTAAACGGCAATATTTTGCTAAAACGTGTTGACAATGTGTAATAAATGTGATACAATATATGTAACAACTCAACGAAAGGATTGATACTATGGCTAAGACCGAAACGCTCCATATCCGTGTCAACGAACAGGTGAAGGCTAATGCCGAAGAAACGCTTGATATGCTTGGAATATCGATCTCCGAAGCTGTTAATATGTTCCTGTGTCAGGTCAATCTGACCGGCGGACTGCCGTTTGCAGTGAAACTTCCTGCTCCGGAGCGCACTATGATCCGTTCAAAAGCTGATCTTATAAGCAAACTCGATGAAGCTGAAGTCGAGTTTGATGCAGGTAAAGTTTCGGACGCAAAGGACACATTCGGGAGATTAAGGAGCAGGCATAATGTATAAATCCGTTATCTCCGACGCTTTTGAAGCCGACCTGGACAGCGCTTTGACATACATCGAGACTGAACTGTTCAATGCCGGAGCCGCTGTATCATGATGAGGACATTGCTGCGCGCGGGTATCACTACGCAATCGTCGGGAATTATCTTATCTTCTATAAGATAAATGAAACCGCCAAGTCTGTTTTTATTGCAAGATTCCTGTATGGCGGGCAGAACATAACCGAACAAATATGAACAACGCCTGCGAGGTCAGTCCTCTGCGGGCGTTTTGTTAGTAACAGTATTCACCACAGCTTATTGACAACTTCTCAAACTAATCCGCGGAAGGTGTTCCGTTGAGATACTCGGCTCTCGCGGTAGAAGTTTCCTGCTGCCATTCCTGGTGTTCGTCAAATGAAAGCTCTTTTTTCGTTGACGCGATCCTTGAATTTTATCGATTCTGTAGTTCTGCCTGTCGTAATATGTTTCAGAAAATCGTCTCGGATATAGACAGCATCGAATCCGAGATGCTTGAGCAGTGCCCGGAGATCAGGAAAATGCTCGACCAGTACCGCAACAAGAACAGAAAGCTGGCAGGAATGGAAATCGAAACTGCATTCAGCAAAGGCTTCAGGCTCGGTGCGCCGTTCATGATCGATGTGTTCGGCGGCAAGGAGTAGCTGGGTGAATGAATCGTTCCGTCAGAAATGCACAAACAGGATGCCCAGTATTTGGACATCCGCTTTCATTGTGTGTGAGAATTAACAAATCGTTAAAACTGTGTCGCTGTCGTATATCACGACACCTGATACAAAGACAGGGCATAGAAAAATACTATGCCCCGTCCGACAGAACGCCCACGGTATTGCGCTCGTTATGAGCTTGTGGGAGATGTCATTATATTATATGTGAAACAGGCAATATAATTACAACACCTGCTCCCAATCTTGATTAAATCCATAATATTTCATATTTACAAACGGATATTTCTTTGTCAAAGCTATTATCTCTGATTTCATCGCGGAAAACTCTTCCTGTTTCAGCAGCTTTTTCATGATAAAAAGATAACCGTACAAATGGGAATTGTCGATTTTATCGTTTGCGTCAGTCATCAAACACTTCTTTTCTTTTTTGCTCAAATTTGGTTTTTGTTCAAAAAGCCTGTTAAATAAGCGGCTGCCGTGAGCGCATAGATTGCGCAATATGGTCATCAAATGCATAAAATGCTCAAGAAGCTCTACGCCCTTGCTCATGTTCAAATCCAATGATTGGGCAATAGCTGTCTTTATCGAAGGTTCAGAAATCTTGAAAATAAATGATATGTCGGATATAGTCAGCAAATCAACATAAGCCCACAAAGGAAGATTCTGCTGTAAATCATCAATGAAATGCTTAAGATACGCTTCATGCTTGTGACGCTTTTCTTTTTGCTCTTCAGCTTTTTTAATAATCTCGCTATGTTTTTTGGAGTCCGTAAAATACTGAGAGTCAAGATAATCGTCGGGAGCGTGAACCTTAGTGAACTCGTGTGCATACACAGACTTGAATACAACCTCTATTCTTTCTATGTACTTCATCAAAATATGGCGCATCTCATGGTCAAATTCATATATGTCTATAATGTTTTGAAATGAAGCGGATGATGAAAAAACATCATGAGACCGCAAGGTTAATGAATAGCCGCTTACACGATAATAGTTATTGCGGTATAGAAAGTCATACGCTTTCTGTCTGTCAGGAATATCCAGACCTCTCGATTCAAGAAGATCAAGCTGTTCATCAATTGTTTTAAACGCTTTAACCGACATAAATTATCCCCTTATAGCAGAACGCCCCCAAGTGTGCATATGCAAGCACAAGGCGAGCACAGAGGCCTGGGGGAGAAGTTATATATATTATACTATATTATTAAAGTTTTGTCAAGTGCTGAGATTTAACTTTTGAACAATTCACCCCAACTTATTTATAACCTTCCCGAACTCCTCCGCGGAAAGTGTGCCGTTGAGATACTCGGCTCTCGCGGCGGATGCTTCCTGCTGCCATTCCTGGTATTCGTCGAATGAGAGCTCTTTTTCGTTGACGCGATCCTTGAATTTGTCGCTTCTGTAGTTCTGCCTGTCGTAGCGCTTGTAGTTCTTGTTCTTGACGCGCTCGTACTCCTCAAGCATGGGGTCGCTCTTGTTCTTTTCCTTGCTCATGATCTTCGGTCCGATTTCCTTACAGGTCTGACCTTTCTCGTTGAACACCCTGCTGCAATACATGGTGTTCTTTTTATTTATCGGGATAAACAGCTTTCCGCAGCATCTGCACTGGCGGACTTGTTTATGCAGACTCGCAAACTTTATGAGCATATAGCTGTAGTAATCTGCGCAGTTATCAAAGAAATAGACCTGCATATATTTCGTGAACTGCTGCCTTCCGATATGATTTATAAACTCGGATCTGTACCTCCTGCGGAAGAGTTCCTTTTCAATCATTATCTCCTGCTCATACCATTCTTTCGGATCATCGAACTCGACGCAGTCATACATAAGCCCGTATATCTTCTTGACAATATACGGCAGATCCTCAAGTGCTTCAACAGCGGTATTCATAACATTGATGTAATAATACGCTGTGCCGTCATCGGGAATAGCGGCCGCGTTGGTTACAGCAGCGATAAGCAGTTCACCCGGCACTTCTCTGCTTTTTAATATTTTCTGAGCCATTGCAAGTGATTTGTTTAGGACAGCATCGACCTGGTCTCCTGTTATCACAACACCTTCGGTTGCGCCCGACTCTTCATCATTCGAAGTATCTGTATTGTCTTTATCCCGGTCGTTGGCTTCGGTTGGATTTGCCATATCTATCTCACACAGCTCTCGTATTGCGTCGAGATCTCTGTTATATTTTTTGATGCTGAGATCAAGCGAATCAATAAGCTCCGCGCCGTAAGTACTCTCCGGAAGTGTGAACAGCTCGCCCCTGTGTACCCGCCAACGATAAACCGTTCCGTCATTGTCCTCTGTCACATATATCCCGTTGAAGTAGTCGCGCTGTTCCATTCCGATGTGTTTATATAGCCATTATATCACATATCCGGCGGCTTTTCAATATGCTGTCCGAGATTTGAAATTGAAAAAACAAGTTTTTTCGCTCTCGCATTTAAAAAGATTTTCGGATATGTTACACTGATATCATCGAAAGCTCTTTGACAATTGAATACCGGTATATCGGGTACATTCCTTCCTGTGCCATGGGCAAGCAGAGCGGAAGATAATTCCGGATAACAGTCGGCAGCTGTTGTATGCGATGAAAAGCAGGCGGGTACAATGATACTTCTGTCCAGTCACAGTCTCAAGCAATGAGGGCAGCCACATGAGAACCATGCGGGGGTGAGAAACCCATGATGCCGAGCCAACGGCAGTCTGATATATTCCCATGGCAGCAGGGGGCGAGGTCGAATATGCTGTCGGACAAGCTGATGTACCAAAACGATACATCAAAACAATGGTAGTCGTGCTTCACGCCTGCCTCGAATCAAGAAAGGAGAATTTTTATTCCACAAAACAACGAATTAAAAATGTACAGCTGCGCCTACATCATGGACACGCAGCTGAAATCGAACCCGTACATAGTCGAGCATCTGCTCTATCCCGGGTTGTACATTCTTGCAGGTGCTCCGAAGATCGGCAAGTCATGGCTGGCGCTCGACCTGTGCTTGTCGGTGGCAGAGGGCGAACCGTTCCTCAAGCACGAAACACATCGCGGACAGGTGCTCTACCTTGCGCTCGAAGATAATCTGTTGCGTTTGCAGAATCGTCTGTACGAATTCACAGAAGAACCTGCCGAGGGCTTGCAGTTCTCAACTCTCGCCAAGACGATAGGCAGCGGACTGGAGCAGCAGCTTGAAGATGCAAAGAAAAAGCTCACAGACTTGCGACTGATAGTTATTGATACCTTGCAGAAAGTCAGACGGACAGTCGATGTGAAGTACGGCAGTGACTACAGTGAACTCGGCGCACTGAAATCTGTTGCGGACAAGCTCGGCGTTGCAATACTTCTCATTCACCACACTCGCAAGGAGCATGACAGCGATCCGTTCAACATGATCTCCGGTACGACGGGACTGAACGGTTGTGCTGACGGAAGTTTTGTTCTCACTCGTGAGAAGCGCAGTGAGAATGCCGGGACCCTCCACTGCACAGGTCGTGACATTGAGAGCGCGGAGATCGCTGTTCGGTTCGAAGGTCACCGCTGGTCAGTCACGGACGAGGTTGAGTCTCATAAGCCCGATACTTTTTCTTTTGCAATTCATGATTTCATGACCGAGCAGTGTGTGTTCCGTGGTACAGCGACGCATCTGTGCCAACTGCTCAATGACAGGTTCCGAAAAGAGTACAAGCCAAGCTGGGTGACAAGAGATCTGATACAGCACACCGATGAGCTGTTGCGGTACGGAGTATCGTTCCGGCTCGTCCGGGTGCATGGCTACCGTGAGATCGAGTTAAAATACGA
>JAGAWN010000123.1 GCA_017941355.1 Ruminiclostridium sp.
CTTTGACGGCGGAACAATTATTTTTCCGGAAAGAAATGAGGGTGTGATCTTTATATCCATAGTTTATTCTGTTACAAGGTTTCTGAATTCTTCAACTTTCATTTTAACAATATCCGCTTTACCGACAGTCCTGCACACGATTACATTGATATCGTCCGCAAAACGTTTCTTGTCGTTCACGGAGTTTCTGAAAAGTGTTTCGGCGGGAATATCTACACTGTACGGCAGTCCGTTGGTTTCGAGGCAGTCCCTCAGTCTGTCGCTGATGTTTGATGTTATCAGTCCGTGGCGCTCGGCAGCGGCGGTTATCATGTACATACCCACAGCTACAGCCATACCGTGAGAGAGTCCGCAGAAATTCTGGGTCTTTTCGATAGCGTGACCGAGGGTATGTCCGAAATTGAGTATCATACGCTGACCCTTGTCGAACTCGTCGTTCTCGACTACCTGACGCTTGATATCGACGCACTGTACTATCATTTCTTCGAGGCGGTCTTTAACGGTGCCGGAAGCGATCATGTCAAACAGCTGTTCAGACCAGATCATGCCGTACTTTACGGCCTCACCCATACCGTCATGGAAGAATCTTTCCGGCAGTGTCGAAAGAGTATCCGTGTCGGCAAGAACGAGCTTCGGCTGTTTGAACGCGCCGACGAGGTTTTTTCCGGCAGGTATATCCACCGCTGTCTTGCCGCCTACCGAACTGTCTATCTGCGCGAGCAGGGAAGTAGGTATCTGTACATACTTTATTCCGCGCAGATATGTAGCCGCCGCAAAACCGGCAAGATCTCCGGTAACTCCGCCTCCGAGGGCGATAATGCTGTCGGAGCGGGTCACACGGTTTACGGAAAGATAATCGTACAGGTTGAGCAGAACGGTATGTGATTTACTCTGTTCTCCGTGAGGAAAAACAAACTCATACACTGTAAAACCGGCGCTTTCAAGGCTTGATTTCAGCATCTCGCCGTAAAGCGGGTAAACATTGTCATCGGAAACTATGACAGTCCTACCGGGCTTCAGCACCTCGGTTATGTAGCCGGAAGCGTTCTGCAGCAGTCCGCTTCCGATAATGACATCATAGCTGTTTGATGCTTTTACTGTGATCCTGTTCATATTTTTACCTCTCAGTTGACGATATTGAGATTGTTGAGGTTTACTGCTTGACTTCTTTCATGGTCTTGTTCTTCAAGAAGATAAACAGCTTAGGTGATACTTTTTTAAGTGTTTTCTTAGCCCAGATGAACGCGTCCTCTTTTGCCTTTGCCGTCTTGTAAAGAAATTTGCGCGGGTAGTGCTTGGAGGTTATCTTCTTGTCGAGAGCGGCTTCTTTCTTTGCGGCTTCCTCGGGCGGGAGAGCATAGATAGCCTTGTATTTGCGGACAAGCTTGTTGAAGTTGTACGCGATGTACAGAATATCATATTTCGGGTACTGCGGCATACGAAGCTGCACCGGATCGTTCGGGTCAACGGACGGGTCAATGAATCCGCCGTCTTTTGCGGTCTTTTCGAGTATGGTCATGGGGTAGGGGTAGAAGATATTCGGTATTACCTTATCAACATCGAGCTTTGCGTTCAGCTTTATAGTCTCCAGCGAGAGTTCGATCGTCTCGTAAGGCAGCCCGACGATATTATATGTGAGGGCAGTGATCTTGTACTTTCTGAACCACTTCGCCTGCTGGATAAGCATATCGTTCTTCATGTTGCGGTGCAGGTACTTGCGGCGGAACTCCTCATTTCCGTTTTCAAGACCGATATCTATCATGTAGCAGCCGCCCTCTTTGAGCATACGCACCATTTCTTCGTCAAGCACGTCAAAACGCAGGTTGCAGTTGAAAGGGAGGTTGATACGTTCGATGTACATGGGCATGAATTCATAGAACCATTCCTTGTACATATTGAAAATAGCGTCACGGAACTCGATGAACTTTATGAACGGATACTTTTTTATAAGCAGTTCAAGAAGCTCGATAGACTTTTCCGGACTTCTGAAACGGCAGTATTTCTTCTTGTTGGGGTAGATGTTGCGGAACTGTGAGTTTCCGCAGTATGTGCAGCTGAACAGGCAGCCGCGCGACAGCATGACCATTGCGGTGAAGTTCTTTGAACGGTCGAGATTCTCATAATCAAAGAGGTCAAAATCGGGGAAAGGAAGCTCGTCCAGATCTTCGATGAGCGGACGGACGGGGTTCTTTTTGTATGTGCCGTCCGGGAGGTTGTAGTGCATACTGAGGATATCGGTTCTCATTTCACCGTCGCGCAGGCTGTCCATGAGTTCAAGGATAGGGTATTCGCCCTCTCCCTCACAGACAATATCCACTCCGCGAATCTTTGCGCATTCGTCCGGAACGAGGATAGCGTGATATCCGCCGATAAGGACAGGGATATCCGGCAGGTTGTCGTCAAGCCAGCCGCACATCTCGGTTATGAAAGGTATCGCTGTGGTTCTTGCTGTAAAACCGATAAGATCGGGCTTGAAGCTGTTCACCTTGTCGAGAAATTCATTTTTCTCTGGCATATAAAGTTCATGGTACAGTTTAACGTCATGTCCGCCGCCCTTGACAACGGCAGATATGGAAGCAAGCCCCTCGCTGTAGTTGCCGAGTTTATTCTTGCTGTATTTGTCCTCTTCCAGAAAATCCGGGTAAATGAGCAGTAATCTCTTTTGTTCAGCCATTTTGTTCTCCATTCCAAATGTCTTTCGACAGTCTGTATTTACATATATACTATATTTTAACTCAAAACACAGAATATGTCAAGTATTTTCGCTTATTTTGTGTAATAATTAATTACAAAACCATATATATTGTTGTATAGACAAGCAAAAAGATATCGGAGGTCTGCAATGAGCGCAAATAAAGGTTTTTTTCGCAACGCGGCAGTAATGTTCATAGCAATGTTCATATCCAAGGGACTGGGCGCGGTGCTTAAAATCCCGCTCGGGAACATTCTCGGCGGTGAGGGAATGGGCTATTTCACAACCGCGTACAGTATTTTCACTCCTGTCCTGTCGTTTGCCTGTGCGGGGATACCTACTATTCTGACGCGCACGGTAGCGGGTTATACGGCAGGCGGGAAATACGGCAGGATACGGACAGCCCGCCGCTGTTCGCTGCTGCTGGCGCTGATTCTCGGAGTGGCGGGTGCGGCGGTCATATATATCACCGCTGTTCCTTTTGTATGCTATATAGCAAATTCTCCGGACAGTCTGCCGGGTGTACTGCTGATAGCTCCGGCGACTCTGTTCTGCTCGGTCACAGCAGTTTACCGCGGATACTATGAGGGGCTTTCCGACACTCTTCCGACAGCACTTTCTCAGGTGATAGAATCATTCGTGAAAGCACTGCTCGGTGTGGGGCTATCATGGTTCGTGTATGCGAACGGAGTCCGTTTCTTCGGTTCACAGAGCGCTGCGCTGCCTTATGCGGCTGCGGCTGCCATTCTCGGAGTAACTGTCAGCGAGTTTTGCGGAATGGTGTTCATGCTTTGCCGTTCCCGCAGAAAGTCAGACAGTTATGACGCTTACGGCGGGAAACTGTCCGGAAGTGAGTTGTTTTCGCTGTGCAGAGAACTGTTCATGCGCTCACTTCCGATATCGCTTGGAGCCGCGGCGTCGAATCTGCTTTCCCTTGCCGATATGCTTACAGTCTCAAACTGCATAAATCTCTCGGCTGATATTTTTGGCAGTTATTGGGCTGATAATACATTACTTTCAAAGATCTCCCAAGACTGTTCAGATGTCGGGAATTTTATGTACGGTTGCTATGCGGGGATAATAATGTCGGTGTATATGCTTGCTGCCGCCGCGTCCGGGATAGTGGCAAGATGCGCATTGCCGCGTCTGACTTATGCTGCCGAGTGCGGAAGCGGAGCAGAGCATGAGATCAAGCTGCTTATAAAGGGGACTTCTGTTATCAGCGCACCGATAACTCTGTTTATGGCAGTTCTTGCGGAACCGATACTGCGGCTGCTGTATCCGTCGCGTCTGACGGAAGCGGAAGTAAGCGCTCTGCCTCTGGCGCTGCTCAGTGCCGGCGGAACTGCCGCCGCTCTTCTCGGCTCAGTTTGCGTGATATTCCATGCTTACGGAGACTTCGGATCCCCGATAAGAATAACGCTTATATGCGGCGCATTGAAACTGCTGTTGAACATCGCGTTCATACCGGTACCGATGCTGAACATATCCGGAGCTGCCATATCGTCGGTGCTTTCAAATGCGGTGTGTCTCATATACGCGGTTAAAAGCGTCAGAAAACGTTTCGGCATAAGTACAGGCTGTATCAGATACACTTTGCCGTCTTTGTTCGCGGCAGTGAGCGGAGCTGTAGGAACGTATCTGTTTTTCCGCGGGCTTGAAGCAGGAGCCGGGATACCGGCTTCGATGCTGATATCGGTCATACTCGGCGGAATTATGTACGCTCTGATACTTTTCATCTGCGACAGTGAGGATTGTGCCGCTGTAATACGGCTGCTGCGAAGAAGAAACGCGTAGATATCCCCCAAAGATAACTGTTATTGATTCAGTTTCAAAATGTTTTTTCAAATTACTCTTGTAATTTCCTCCGGAATGTGATAGAATGGTTTACATCAAATCCCGGAGGAAAAATAATATGTTTGAGATCAAAGAAAAGTACAATATCGACGATCTGCGTGAGATAATGAAAGAACTGCGCAGTGAACACGGCTGTCCGTGGGATAAGGTACAGACACATGAATCCATACGCATGGACGTACTTGAGGAAGCATACGAAGTTGCCGAGGCGATCGACAGCGGCAGCAGCGATCTGCTCAAGGAGGAACTGGGAGATCTTCTGCTCCAGGTCGTTTTTCATAGTGAACTGGAAGATGAACAAAGCAGATTCAACTTTGATGACGTCTGCGACGGTATCTGCAAAAAGCTTGTTTACCGTCACCCTCATGTGTTCGGTGACATAACCGCAAACACTCCGGAGGAAGTGCTGAAAAACTGGGATAATCTGAAATCCGCGTCAAAGAACGAAGAAAAGGCTTCCGACAGGCTGAGAAGCGTTCCGAAGCTGCTTCCGGCGTTGATGCGGGCTGAAAAAGTCGGCAAACGTGCGTCAAGAGTAGGTATGGATTTCAGTTCGGTAAATGAAGTTATCGACAGGCTAAGAAGTGAGATTAGCGAACTTGAAACCGCACTGCAAGAAAACTCTGACGCAAAAATAGAAGAAGAGTTGGGAGATATCCTGTTTTCATGCACCAATTTGTCAAGATTTTTGGAAAAAGATAGCGAAAAAGCCTTGACATTTGCGATAAATAAGTTTATAATACGTTTTAGTGGAGTTGAGGCTATGCTTGAAAAAGAGGGCAGAACTTTTACCGAAGCTACGCCCGAAGAGCTTGAAAAGCTCTGGGAGCAGGTCAAGACCGACTCGCAGTAACCCGTTGTACGGCACATACTCCGGGAAACGCATAAATTATATTCCAAATCATTTTTTATGGAGGTTTAAAATGACTAAGGCAGAATTGATTTCGGCTATTGCCGAAAAGACCGAGCTGAGCAAGAAAGACTCCGAAAAGGCTCTTAATGCAGTGGTCGGCGTTATTTCCGATACTCTTGCTAAGGGCGATAAGATCCAGCTTGTAGGCTTCGGCACATTTGAAACGCGTGAGCGCAAGGCTCGTGAAGGTATCAACCCTCAGACAAAGAAAAAGATAAAGATCCCGGCAACGAAAGTTCCCGCATTCAAGGCTGGCAGAGCATTAAAGGATGCTGTAGCTAAGTAAGAACAGCGGTTTTGATAACAGTGCCGGTCAGTGCGCCTGTCCGCGCATGAAAACCGGTATAAAGTGGATTCGGCAGCCGCTGGATCCGCTTTTGTTTTAGGAGGAAGTATGAGACTTGACAAGTATCTTAAAGTATCAAGACTTATAAAGCGCCGCACAGTTGCCAATGAGGCATGCGACGCTGAGAAAGTAAGCGTAAACGGCAAGCCCGCACGCGCTTCTTACGATGTGAAAACCGGCGATGTGATTGAGATAAATATCGGTAAAACACCGCTGAAAGTGCGTGTTGTAAAGGTTGCCGAGGTTGTCGGAAAAGACGGCGCAGGCGATCTGTATGAAGTGATCTGAAAAACGTGTTCTAAACGGCTCCGGCAGGACATACTATAGTTATACAAAGACTTGTACACCAGGAGCCGTAATATGAACAGCAGCATAACTATTGAACACCGCAGCATGATGACGTTATCCGGAGTGAGATCCGTTGAACGCATAACCGACAGTTCTGTTTCCGTATTCACTGAGGAGGGCGATATGGTTATACGCGGAGAAAGACTGGAAACGGACGAGTTTAACCCTGAATCCGGCATTCTTGTTATTAAAGGCAGGATAGATTCGCTGGTATATACAACGGAAAAGCACCACCTTTCCGACAACATTATAACCAGATTGTTCAGGTAAGGCGGTGATCGTGAATGTTTGAATCCGATGAAACGATCCTTGCAATGCTTGGCATATATTCGGCAGTCGGCTTCTGCCTTGCAGTCCTGTACAATGTTCTGCGCTTTTTCAGACTGGCTTTCCCGGAATTCAGGAAAGCGGCTGCCGTATCTGACTTTATGTTCGCGGCAACAGCCGGATTGGTTATGTTCGCTTTTTCGGTTGACAACGGGACCGGTTTTTTCAGACTTTACTATGTGGCGGCTGCTGCATTCGGCTTTGCGCTGAACATGGTAACTCTGGGACTTGCTGTTCCGCCGGCTGCAAAGCTCTCGGGAAAGCTGTTCAGGCTGATCGGGAATATGATCTGCCGTATTGTCATGGTTCCTGTGAATTTGCTTTGTAATATTTCGACATATATTTGTTCAAATCTACAAAAATATGTGTCAAAAATAGCTGAAAAGCGTAAAACATACTTGAAAAAACGCAGGGAAATGGTGTATAATAATTTAGATCATAAAATAGGAGAGATATATACGGAAGGCGGTGAAAACAGAAATGCCATTAAAGCAAAAGTCAGGAAAATCATTTAAGCTTCCTTTCATATTTGCGTTTGCTGCTTTTGTTGCATTGGCATACGCTGTTGTAAACCTTGTCGCTATGCAGGTTGAGATATCACAGAAATCCGCCGAATACGATGCGCTTTCCGAAAAGCTATATGCTCTTCGCACCGAGAATGAGCGGCTTGAACGCTATACAAGCGATGAATACAGAAGCGGTTATGTTGAAGAAATAGCCCGCGAGGAACTGGATTATTCCTATTCCGATGAAAAAATCTACTATTTTGTACCGAGTAATTGAGAAAAGAAATGAGAAATAAAAACAGAGAAGGTTTAAAGACCGTTTACCGCGTAATCGCGCTTATCGTGGCGGTAATAATGATAATAGGAATTGTTCTCGGAAGCTTCTATGTATGATTCCGTGTATGAAACCCCCGTATTCTGCTGAATACGGGGGTTTTCTGTGTTCAGAACAGTTCTGCTGTACGGTCAAACACCTCAGAGAAAGGAATGAGATCATCAACGTATTTATCGGCGATACCCTCGCTCCAGAGCCGGTATGCAGCCGAAGCTCCGAGCGGGTACATACTGGTGAAGCTTTTATAAACCGCGCTTTCTGTACCGTTGTTTTTAAGTTCCGCACAGCCTTGCAGAGCGATCTGCATATTGGCAAGGAAGTCGTCCGCAAAAACAACATCTACAGATTTCTTCTGTGCATAGGCATTCTTTATGCAGATATCCGACGCGCCTGCCCATGCGTCTCTGGCGGCAACACGGACTCGTTTCAGATTGCTCATGATTATTGTTCCTATGCACATGGGGCAAGGCTCCATTGATGTGTACAGGGTGTAGTTCTTCAGATCGGGATATTTGCTGATATCAAGCTGCTGGATACATTCTGTCTCGGCATGATCGACTTTGAAGTTCGGAAAGTTTTTGCTGACGATGTAGTGATTTCTGCCTGCGGAAAGAATTCTGCCGCTGTCATCTACAATGATAGCACCTATCGGAAGATTCCCCTCGCAGAAAGACTGCCAGCCGAGTTCAAATACTTCCTGCCACGGTTTTTCGAGTTCGTTGAATTTCATTACGGACCCCTCCTTTGCTGCAATTGTTCATATTTTTCGGAATTGCGAAATCAGAGTTCGGCGAGTTCTGCGAATGTCTGTTTCATTGCCGGATAAAGTTTTCTGTAAAGAGCATAAACTTTCTCGTATTTCTCGGTGTTTTCGTGTATCGGATTCTGTATCTTGTCCTCCTTGATGACAGCTTTGCAGGCTTCGGGAACAGAGGAGTAAATGCCGGTTCCGACCGCGGCAAGAAGTGCGACACCGAGAGCCGGACCCTCTTTATTCTGACTTGTCTTGACGGGGCAGCCGTACAGATCCGCAAGCATCTGCCGCCAGAGCGGTGAGCTTCCGCCGCCGCCGCAAGCCATCATATTGCTAACGTTGATATTCATTTCACGCATGACCTCAACACAGTCGCGCAGGGAATAGGAAACTCCCTCCATTACCGCACGGATAAGATCTTTTTTCTTGTGCATGGTCGAGAGTCCAATGAACGCTCCGCGGGCATTGGGATCGAGATGCGGTGTGCGTTCGCCGTTCAGGTAAGGCATATAAAGCAGACGGTTCGCACCGATCGGTACCTCCATTGCTGCCTTGTCTGTGAGGTAGTAGGGGTCAACTCCCATATTGATAGCAGTTTCCATTTCGCTCCAGCAAAGGTTGTCTCTGAACCATTTCAGCGATAATCCGGCGCTCTGCGTAACTCCCATAACGTGCCAGCAGCCGGGAACAGCACAGCAGAAAGTATGGACGCGACCCTGCTTGTCAATGGAGATGTTCGAAGTATGAGCGAACACGACGCCGCTGGAGCCTATGGTAGTGAATGCGGTGCCGTCTTCGACAACGCCGGTTCCGACCGCCGCTGCGGCATTATCGCCCGCGCCGCCGACAACCGGTGTGCCTGCAGCAAGTCCGGTAAGCTCCGCTACCTGCTTTGTGACTGTTCCTGTGATCTCCGGGCTTTCGTAAACCTTTGCAAGAAGGGATCTGTCGATACCGAGCTTATCCAGGACTTCATCGGACCATTGACGTTTCGGGATATCGAGAAGCTGCATACCGGACGCGTCTGAAACTTCCGTTGCAAACTCGCCGGTCAGCATGAACCTGATGTAATCCTTGGGAAGAAGAATGTGACGGCAGCGCTCGTAATTCTGAGGTTCATTGTTCTTGACCCACATTATCTTAGCCGCCGTAAAGCCTGTGATAGCGGGATTTGCTGTTATCTCCACCAGCCTGTCGTGACCTACTTTTTCCGTGATCTCTCCGACCTCTGCGGAGGTGCGCTGGTCACACCAGATTATGCTCTTTCGTATGACCTTGCACTCCTTGTCGAGCATGACCAGACCGTGCATCTGACCGGACAGACCGATACCTTTGATCTCCGCAGAGGGAACGCCGCTTTCGCGTATGACCTCGGAAATGCCCTGTACGACAGCGTTCCACCAATCGCCGGGATCCTGCTCCGCGTAGCCGTTCTGAGGAGTATAGAGAGGGTATTCGTAAGTTGCGGAAGCAACTGCAGTACCGTTCTCGTCAAAAAGCACCGTTTTGGTTCCGGAAGTGCCGATATCGACACCTAAAATATAAGCCATAATTATCAGATCCTTTCACGTAATAGTTGCAGCAAATGCACTCATTTACTAAATTTATTATAATACATCGGCTGTGATTTGTCAACAGTTACCAAAAAAGTTTGTAGCGTTCAGGTGTCGGATTTGTTTGCACCGGCTATACAAAAATATCTTTGTGCTAAATTGTAAAATTCCTTGACATTTTGAAAAAATGATGTTATTATATATTTGTACCGTGAGAAATTCCGGCTCTTATATGCTAATACACGGAGGACAACAAATTGAAAAAGAAACTTTTAACTGCTATTGCTTTGATTTTGTCCGCTTTCATGCTTTTTGGCATTTCTGCGGCAGCTTTTGATGCAAACGATTATGACTACAGCTACGACAGCGGCGGAAGCAGCTGGGACAGCGACTGGGACAGCGATGACGATTGGAGCAGCGGCGGATCTACATATTACAGCAGCGATGACGGAGACGGCGGCGGAAGCGGCGGTGGCTTCGGTATAATCGCAGTTGTTGTTATCATTATTATAATAGTTCTGATCCTCGCAAACAGAAACAAGAGCAGCGGCGGCGGCAATGTCACGAACGACGGCAATACCGGCGGCGGTGTTCGTCCCGCGAACGGCGGTCAGGGACTTAACGTGAACGTTCCCGACAGAACATCTCAGATCGAGCAGATCATCAAAAAGGACGATCCTAACTTTACGGCTGATGACTTCACGTCGTTCGTAAAGGAAGTTTATATCGACATTCAGAACGCGTGGTGCAAGCGCGACCTTACACCCGTAAGACCGGTTATGCACACGAACCTGTACAATACCACCGACAAGCAGGTGCAGTCCAAGATCGAGCAGGGCGTTACTTATCATTATGAGAGCATCGCAATCAATACCGCATACCTCACAAGCTATGTGCGCGACAACGAGTATGAATATCTGACTGCATACCTCAACGCCCGCTATATTGATTACCAGACTGACGACAAGACCGGAAATGTTATCCGCGGCGACAGAAATACCCGCTGGGATTTCCGCTACAAGATGAAGTTCATGCGCTCTGTGGGCGTAAAGACCACAAGTGCGAGCGAGAACAACATGACAGGTCACAACTGCCCGAACTGCGGCGCTCCGCTGAACATCTCCAGCACAGGTGTCTGCGAATACTGCGGTTCAACCGTTACCACCGGTCTGTACAGCTGGGTACTCAGCGACTTCTCGACAGTCCGCAATGATACTCAGGACGACGGTATAAGAGTTCCTCAGACACCGTCTGACGGCGCACAGCAGTAATGACACCGATACTGACAGCACTGGGAGTCGTGGGAGTCTTCGCGGCGGCTATAGGCATAGGGATCATGGTTATCCGCGCGAAGCTCAACTCCGCGACAAAACGCTACCTCGGCATGAATCTTCAGCAGACCGCCGATCTTATCGGCAAGGGGCTTAAAGATGAAGTCACGACTCCGCGCTCGATATCCAACGTTTCGGCTATGTATAAACCGAAGCTTATGCGGGATTTTCCGGATATGACATACGACCGCTTCCTTGAAATGGCAAACACATCGCTTGTGCAGATACTTACCGCCATTGAAAAGGAAAGCACATCACGCTTGGAACTTGTGACTGACAGCTTGAAAAGTCAGGTAAATGACCGTATCTGCGATAACCACAACCGCAATTGTATCGAGCATTTCGATGAGATCAGGATACACAGGACAGCTATCGCTGATTACAAGACTTCCTCCGAGACTGCAACGGCTGTATTTGAGATATCGTTCCAGTGTGTGCATTTCTTCGAGGGAAAGGACAAGGAAGTTCCCGAAACCCCGTCACAGTTAGCGGCAAGTGTTACACTCAGCTACGGCAGGGAATTCGCGGAGGATTCAAAATCTCTCACATATTCGCACAACTGCCCCAACTGCGGCGCGCCGGTGTACGCTGTCGGCGGCAGAATGATGAAATGTACATACTGCGGTACGGGAATTACGGAAGAAGTTTATAAGAGCTGGCTCACCAGCGCTTATAAATTTATATGATAAACAGCAATGTTTAACTAACGATGAAAGGAATTGATAACTTATGGGACTTATCAAAGCTGCAATAGGCGCGGTAAGCGGAACTCTGGGAGATACCTGGAAGGAACAGATACACTGCGGTACTATTGACAACAAAACACTTCTGAAAGTCGGCACCAAGATGCATGACGGTTCAAACCGCTCCAGCAACACAAAGGGTTCCGATAACTACATCAGCAACGGATCCGCTATCATGGTAGAGCAGGGAACCTGTATGCTCACTATCGACAACGGCAAGATCACAAACATAGTTACCGAGCCGGGACGCTATATCCTCGACAATTCTTCCGCACCCTCTATTTTTGCGGGAAACATCAAGGATTCCCTCAAGGACGTTCTGAGCAGATTCACATTCGGCGGAACTCCCGCTGCCGAGCAGAAAGTTGTTTACATCAACCTGCAGGAAATTCCCGGTATCCCGTTCGGCACAAGCGAACCTATGCCGTATTTCGATCCGTATTACAATACATCTATCGAGCTTCGCTGCTACGGACGTTTCTCGGTACAGATCCCCGATGCCGAAGCCGCTGTAAGATTCTACACAGAAGTTGCCCCCAAGGGCGTTGACGCAGGCGATCTTTCCGCGTCCGCGATATTCTCGAACGGTCAGTACAAGAGCGAGTTCATTCAGGCTCTTCTCGGCGGTCTTGCCGAACTTTCCGATCAGGGCGTTATGTACTCGAAGATCCAGACAAAGCTTGTTCCTCTTGCTCAGGCTACAGCAAAGAACGCTGTGAACTGGCAGGAGCGCGGTCTTGTTATCAAGAGCGTAGGCTTTGAAGGACCGGTTACTCTTTCCGAGGATTCCAAGAAGAGACTCGGTGCGCGTCTCGAAGCGGATACGCAGCTTGACGACCGTGTACAGAAAGCTATGATGAACAAGAGCATCGCTGCCGGTATCGAAGCTATGGGCTCCAACGAGGGCAGCGGCGGCGGCATGATGGGTGTCATGGGAATGGGCGCTATGATGAACATGGGCGGCAACCTCATGAATTCATACAATACTCAGCAGTCTGTAATGCCTCAGAGCAGTCAAAATCCCAACGCAGCTGCAGGAATGGCGTGGAGTTGTCCTTCATGCGGCGCATCGAATCCTATGAACGCGAACTTCTGTTCCGGCTGCGGCGCCAAGAAGCCTGCTCCTCCCGAGAGCTGGGTATGTTCAAGCTGCGGTGCTACAAATACCACAAACTTCTGCTCCAACTGCGGAGCTAAGAAGGGCGAAGCTGCACCTGCTAAGGCTGTTCCCGCTGCGTGGACCTGTGAATGCGGTGCGCAGAACACTACTAAGTTCTGCTCCAACTGCGGTAAGCCGAAGCCCACAGCACCTCCGAAGTACAAGTGCGACAAGTGCGGCTGGGTTCCCGCTGACCCGACAAAACCGCCGAAGTTCTGCCCTGAGTGCGGAGATCTCTTCGACGAAAACGACATTCAGTGATGACTATACGGCTCCCTCCATGCGAGGAAGTCCGTTATTTTGAACAAATATTTTTGATGTTCATACGATAAATGGTGAAACTATACGAAGTTTTACGGATTTTGACTTTTTGATCCCAAAACGTGCAACCTTTTATCCCGGAAATCCGTTTATTAATATAGTGAGATGTATTTGTTCCGATAATTAATGTCTGCTTATCAAGGAATGTGTCCGTTGTTCCAATGCGCCGCAGATGCATTGGAACAACATCTGAAAGTCTGTTTTACAGACTTTCAGGCAATAACTGCCAAAAGGCAGTTATTGAGGACACATTAATTATACCAAAAAGGTATTATATAAATATGATTCAGTAAGAAGGTGAGAGATTGGCGTTTATTACTGTTAAAAACCTGAGAAAGGTGTATAAACTCGGAAAAGAAAAAGTTTATGCTCTCAAACAGATAGACCTTGAGATCAAAAGAGGAGAGATATGCTGTATTCTCGGTACGTCCGGTTCCGGAAAATCGACCCTGCTGAATATGCTTGCGGGACTTGAAAAGCCGACGCGCGGTGACATTTTCATTAACGGTGTAAATATAGCGCAGCTTTCTGAATCAAAGCTGGCAAGATTCAGACAGGAGAACACCGGATTCATTTTCCAGTCGTATAACCTTATCGGTCAGTTCAACGCTCTGGAAAATGTCGGTATGCCGCTGATGTTCAAAGGATATCCCAAAGCAAAGCGTGATAAGCTTGCCGCAAAGATGCTGAAACTCGTGGGACTGGGAAAAAGACTCAGACACCGTCCGAATCAGATGTCCGGCGGTCAGCAGCAGCGTGTCGGTATAGCGAGAGCGTTTGTTGCAAAACCAAAGGTCGTGTTTGCGGACGAACCGACAGGTAACCTCGATACCAAAACCACGGACGAAGTAATGCGTCTTATGGTGCGTATGTGCCGCAAGTATAACATTACACTTATCATAGTTACACATGATCTTGAAATTGCGGCATACGCCGACAGGATCGTACATATTATTGACGGCGAGATCACAAGCATTGAAGAAAACACTTCGATCTATTCGCCCGAAGAAGATGAAGAAAATACAAGCATAAGTGAGGTCAAGTCAACATGAATTTTTTGAAAAAGTTTTTTGCGGGAATGCTCGCTGCTGTGATGATGTCCGTGTCCTGTGTTCCTGCTGTTTATGCGGAATATGATGCGCAGTCGGCAGAGGAGAGTGACGCAGTGCCGGAATTTGAACTGGCAACAGGCAAGATATTCGAGATGTCGGCAGGCACTAAAGCGCTGGTCCCGATCAGCCTGAGACTTAAAAGATCCGGTTCATATTCCGAGATCGTCGTGAAGCTTACCGGCGGCAGCAGCGATGTTCAGGCTGAGGAGCAGGAGAAGATCATCGGCTCCGACAGCCTCAGCACCGGATTTATCATTACCGCAAGCCCTACCGCTGCACAGAGTTCATACGATTTTACCGTTTCTGCGACGATATATAAAAACGGAAGTGCGGTAGGAACTCAGACATTTCCGATAAAAGTAAAGGTAAAGAGCGACCTGCAGGTCAAGGGTCTGAACATTGAGTCCTATTCGGTAAGCAAGACCGGTATCAAGGCAGGCGATAAGTTCAGCATCACTGTTATCCTTAAAAATAACAGCGGTATTGATGTCAAGAGCGCCGAGCTGTTCCTTGACGGTATAGATACCACAAAGTTTGTACTGGATAACGGATTTTCAAAGCAGTATGTAGATATTCCCAACGGAAAGACGGGAGCGATAACATATAATCTGATAGCACAAAAGGGAATCAAGCTGGAGCGTGAGAATCTGACGCTTACTCTCTCGTACTCGCTTGATTCAAGCAAATCCGAACTGTCGCGTCAGACAAGCACTCAGGTGATCCTTAATTGTGTTCCCGAAGAGAGCGAGCAGGAAGCAAAGTACGGCGCTCATGATCTCGCTATGACCGGATATACTGTCAGCAGCACATCTGTAGAGAAAGGTACTAAATTCGAGCTTAACGTGACCGTAAAGAACAACGGCAAGGAAGAGATCAAGAGAGCGCGCGTAGCTGTAACTCCCGACGGAACGAAGTTCGCTGTTGAAAGCGGTCTTAGCTACAACGATTTTGATATCAAGCCCGGTGAAACCAAGAGACTTACATTCAAGCTTATCGGCGGAACGGGTATCACTGCCGAAAGAGAGAATGTGCCGATTGAGATCGAATTCGGTTCCAATAAGTCAACGGTTCAGGCTGCTATTTCCTGCAAGCCCGAACCTTCCGCCGAGAAAAACGGAAAATACGACATCACGATGTCCAACTACAACGTAAGCGTGCCTAATGTTGCAGAGAACACACCCTTTACGCTTACCGTAACTGTACATAACAGCAGCAAGAAGAAGATCGAGAGCGCACGCATCAATCTGCAGAATCTTGACGGTTCAAAGTTTGCTATGGATACCGGACTTCCTTTCTATGATTTTGACATAGAATCCGGTGAATCCAAGACTTTCACATTCCAGCTCATAGGCTGTAAGGGAATTGCTTCGGTAAGAGAAGTGATCTCTGTCGAGATAAACTACGGAGAGATAACAAATACCTCCTACGCTACAGTTGCCTGTGTTCCAAAGGAGGAAGAAAAGAAGGACGAGACCAAGACGTTCGCTCCTACCATAATCATTGAGAGCTACGATTTCGGCGGAGAATATGTTACAGCCGGACAGCAGTTCCCGCTGAATCTGGTTATCAAGAACGCTTCCGCAAATGCGGTCATCGACAACCTCAAGGTAACTATAAACGGTGTTGCCACAAAATCTGACGGTGCGGTCGCGTATTCTCCTGCGAACTCATCAAACTCTTTCTTCTTCGAGAATTTAGGTATTCACGAAACAAAGAATATCTCTATGGATATTCTTGCGAGATCCGACGCCACACCTAACAGCTATCCTCTGGAGATCAGCTTTACTTACGAATACACGGTAAAGAAAGATCACTATCAGGCAAATCCTGTTTCCGAGAATATCACTATCCCGCTTCGTCAGGAGGACAGACTCGAAATAGGCGAACCGGAGAATCCGAACTATCCTGTTCCCGTAGGAACACCGGTAACGATCAACGTGAACCTTGTAAACAAGGGCAAGAGCGATACATTCAACGTTTCCGCGGAAGTCAGCGGTGAGGGCTTCACAGTCGAGACTCCGAAATACTATGTCGGAAACATCAAGAGCGGCGTTGAAGAGATCTATGACGCAAAGATCACTCCCACACAGGCGGGAGGAGTTACCGGAACGATACTTTTCACCTATGAGGACGCAAACGGTTCCGCCAAGAGCAAGGAAGTTGAGTTCAGCTTTGATTCCATGGAAGAATCCTTCGGTGGCATGGATATGTCTTTTGAGGGAATGTACGAGGATGTACCGGAGCAGGAGCCTGTGAATATCTGGCTTTTTGTCGGGATAGGCGCGGCTGTGCTTGTAGCGGTAATTATCATAATCGTTGTTATAGTAAAGCACGCAAAGAAGAAGAAAGCCGAAGCAGAGGACGACGATGAAGATCTATGATATGATTAGT
Source organism: Ruminiclostridium sp. (assembly GCA_017941355.1). Classification (GTDB taxonomy): domain Bacteria; phylum Bacillota; class Clostridia; order Oscillospirales; family Ruminococcaceae; genus Ruminiclostridium_E. The sequence goes on from JAGAWN010000123.1 coordinate 16,688, forward strand.
ATTTGTTTCCGCAATCTGTGGAGACGAAAAGGAAGAACCATGCTGACGGTCATTGGTGTCGTTATCGGTTCGTGCGCCGTTATTGTAATGATATCTCTCGGTCTCGGAATGAGTCAGGCTATGGACAATATGCTTGCTTCATGGGGCGATCTGACATCGGTAACTATATACGGCGGTTCACGGGGCGGTATGTTTGACGAGGGCAGCAGCAGTTCCAAAACAACGGAAAAACCGAGACTTGATGATTCCGCTCTTGAGATATTCAAGGCAATGGAAGATGTTGAGGATATTGTTCCTAAAATGGAACTGTCAAGCGAGATGGTAGTAACAACTTCCGGAAGAAATGACAGATATCTTCTGTCCTATACCACAATAGTCGGTATAGATTTCACACAGTTCGACAAACTCGGATATGAAGCTGAGCAGGGGATACTTCCCGACGAAAACAATAAAAAGGATTCTATTGTTTTCGGTCTTGAGGTACCATATTCCTTCACTGATACCAAAAAGCACGGAGAAGCCGCTTATGCGAGAAAAACGGAGCTTCCGGACGGTACGGTAACACCTCCGTTCATAGACCCTATAGCCGATGATTTCAAAATTGCTATCGTAAATACCAAAAAGACGAATGAGGACGGTTCTCACCCTGTCGGCGGAAAGGGATATGAATACACACTGCACGGTACATCTGTACTGAAGCAGGACACTATGTGGGAAACCCCTTACAGTATGTTCATTGATATCGAACTTGCGAAAGATATAATGGAGGCATACAATAAACTGAACAATGTGAAGAATGCAAAAGCGCCCGAATATACACAGGTAAAGCTGCTCTGCAAGGATATCAACAGCGTTGACGCAGTTCAGAAGGCTGTGACCGATCTCGGATACAATGCGACAAGTATGGCGCAGGTAAGACAGCAGATGCAGGGTGAACTGGGAGTTATCCAGCTTGTACTGGGCGGTCTTGCGGCGATAAGTCTGCTTGTTGCAGCAATAAGTATCACGAACACAATGATAATGTCTATTTACGAGCGCACAAAGGAGATAGGCATTATGAAAGTGCTGGGCTGCTACATCGGCAATATAAGACTTATGTTTCTTATGGAGGCCGGAATGATAGGACTGCTCGGAGGGATCATAGGCACGGTCATCAGCTACGGCATTTCGATAATAATGAACTCGTTTGCGGGTTCGGCTTTTTCGGAGGCGCTCGGTATCTATACCGAGGGTGATGCCGGTCAGGTCTCGATAATCCCGCTGTGGCTGGTACTTCTGGCACTTGTTTTCTCAACTATCATCGGACTTATCTCAGGTTACTATCCGGCAAACCGCGCTGTAAAGATAAGCGCGCTCGAAGCTATCAGAAACGAATGACAGATATGCAAAAACGTACTTAAATCGGTATTGCGGTTTAAGTACGTTTTTTGTATGTTGTATATCAGATGATTAAATAACGGCAGCGAAAAAAAACGTGGAGTAGAAACTGTCCCGCGGAGTCGCCGCGGCTCGTCCGTGTCTCTGCCGAACGCTTTAGATCTTCTGAAAACTCCGGACTGCGGGGCAGAAAAAGCCGCCCGTTACTGAAAAGTAACGAGCGGTAAAACGGGCGAATGCCCGTGTCTCTGTCTAACGTTTTAGATGTTACTCCGGACAGCGGGGCAGAAAAAGCCGCCCGTTACTGAAAAGTAACGAGCGGCAAAACGGGCGAATGCCCGTGTCTCTGCCGAACGCTTTAGATGTTACTCCGGACTGCGGGGCAGAAAAAGCCGCCCGTTACTGAAAAGTAACGAGCGGCAAAACGGACGAATGCCCGTGTCTCTGTCTAACGCTTTAGATTTTTTGAAAACTCCGGACTGCGGGGCAGAAAAAGCCGCCCGTTACTGAAAAGTAACGAGCGGCAAAACGGGCGAATGCCCGTGGTGCGGGTAACAGGAGTTGAACCTGCACGGTTGCCCACCGGAACCTAAATCCGGCGCGTCTGCCAATTCCGCCATACCCGCATAAATGATGTTAATATTATAGCACCATTTTTCGATGTTGTCAATATATAAAGGAAAAGAAACTCCCGCAGTTTTATTGACTGCGGGAGTCAGTGAGTGTTATTATGCCGTAACTATCTTGTTTGCGCTGTGCAGACCGAGCTTTTCGACTGCCTGTTCGCGCATCTTGTATTTGAGGATCTTTCCGGCTGCGTTCATCGGGAATTCGTCAACAAAGTCAACATACCTCGGTACTTTATGCTTTGCCATGTGATCGAGAACGAACTGTTTGATCTCTTCCTCAGATGAAGTTTCACCGTCGTTGAGGATTATGCAAGCCATGATCTCTTCGCCGTAGTCCTTATCCGGAACACCGATGACTTGAACATCCTTTACTTTCGGGTGAGTGTAGAGGAAGTCCTCGATCTCTTTCGGGTAGATGTTCTCACCGCCGCGGATTATCATATCCTTGATACGTCCGGTGATCTTATAGTATCCGTCGGAGGAGCGGCGTCTTGCAAGGTCGCCTGTATGCAGCCAGCCCTCGGAATCTATCGCCGCCGCGGTCGCTTCGGGCATCTTGTAGTAGCCCTTCATTATATTGTATCCGCGTGCTACGAACTCGCCGTCAGTATCGTCCGGCAGATCCTCGTTTGTTTCGGGATCAACGATCTTGCACTCAACACCGAATATCGGTCCGCCGACAGTGTTCACGCGCTGCTCGATAGAGTCTGTGGTCTTTGACATCGTGGTGGCGGGAGAAGCTTCGGTCTGACCGTAGGTAATGCAGATCTCGCTCATGTGCATCTTCTCGATGACTTCTTCCATAGTCTTGATAGGGCAGGGGGAGCCGGCCATGATACCTGTTCTCATGTGCGAGAAGTCTGTAGTCGGGAAGTTCTCATTGTTGAGCATAGCAATAAACATGGTCGGAACACCGTGGAAGCAGGTTATCTTCTCTTTGTTTATGCAGTTGAGTCCCTTGCGGGGCGAGAATGCCGGGATAGGCGACATTGTAACTCCGTGGGTAACAGAGGCTGTCATTGCAAGCACCATACCGAAGCAATGGAACATAGGAACCTGTATCATCATTCTGTCGGCAGTTGATAAGTCCATGCAGTCGCCGATAGCCTTGCCGTTGTTGACAACATTGTAGTGTGTGAGCATTACACCTTTCGGGAATCCTGTCGTTCCGGAGGTGTACTGCATATTTGCAACATCGTCTTTATTGATAGTGCGGCGGAACTTCTCAACCTCGCTGTAGGGAACTTCGGAAGCCTTGGCGTTAGCTTCCTCCCATGTGTAAGCACCGGGCATCTCGAAGCCGTCTGTTATGATGTTTTTCAGTACAGGCAGACGCTTGGAGCTGAGCTTGCCTTTTTCGCAGCTGTCAAGTTCGGGACATATCTCGCGGATTATCTCCTTGTAGTTGCTGTCCTTATAGCTGTCGATCATAACGAGAGTGTGAGTGTCGGACTGACGGAGCAGATACTCTGTTTCGTGTATTTTGTAAGCGGTATTGACAGTAACAAGAACCGCGCCTATCTTTGTGGTAGCCCAGAAAGTGATGTACCATGACGGAACATTGGTTGCCCAGATAGCCACATGATCGCCCTTTTTCACACCCATTGCGATGAGCGCGCGTGCGAAGTTGTCAACATCGTCACGGAACTCGGGGTATGTTCTTGTGTAGTCAAGCTCGGTATAGCGGAAAGCGTACTGATTCGGGAATTCCTCGCATACGCGGTCAAGAACGTCCGGGAATGTGTAGTTTATCAGGCGCTCCTTAGGCCAGATGTACTTGCCTGCCTTGCGGTTGTCGTCCTGGAGCGGGTGCTTGTGGTGAACGTGATAAGGTGCCATGAAGTTTGCAAAGTGGGGGACAACGATACCGGCATCGCAAAGCTCGTTTGACCAGCGCTTTACCCATTCGAGAGTAACGTAACCGCCATAGTTTATGCTTCTGAGAGCTTCGAGGATATCCTTTATCGGCATATCGCCCTCGCCCATGAGTTTGTATTCCAGCTTTCCGTTATTGTAGGTGCTGTCCTTGATGTGAGTATATTTGATGTGTTCTCCGAGATTTGCGACTGTTGTTTCGGGCTTTTCACCAGTGAATCTGTAGGGGTGGTGGGTATCCCAGAGCGCGCCGACTTTACGGCTTCCCACAGCTTCAAGCACCTTGCACAGACGTTTTGTATCGCAGTAATCACCGTTTGTCTCGACAAGCAGAGTAACGTTGTATTCCTCGGCAAGAACTGCAAGTTCTTTCAGTTCCGAAATAACAAATTCGTCGTCAACAAGACCGGAGGGTGCAAGTCCGTCGTCCGCGAGGATACGAACGAACTGAGTTCCCATTTTACTTGCAAGCTTCATGTATTCGATTATTTCTGTCTTGTTTTCGGCAGATTTCTCCTTGAAGCGAAGAGTTGCGCCGGACGAGAAGCATGAGATCTCAAGTCCGAGACTGTTCAGCTTTGCGATAGTTGCGGGGAGCTGCTTTTCCGTAAACGGCTTTGCCTTGACAGAGAAAATGTCGTTTCCGAGACCGCGCATCTCGATTCCGTCGAAGTTCAGGTCTTTAGCCATTGAGTAGATGTCCGACCATTCAAAATCGGCACAGGCGAGAGTTGAGAAGCTTAATTTCATTTGTTTTTCCTCCTTAAATGAAACTGTGGGTTTCGGACGGCTTTTAAAAAATAAAAAACCGTCCCAAAGAATTTCTTTGAGACGGGAATAAACATATACCCGCGGTACCACTCAAATTGCGCATAAACGCGCCACCTCAGGCTCCAATAAGCCTTATGCCTTAACGCGGCAGAACGGGAAACACTACTTGAAACTTCGTTCACATTTCCGACTCGGAAGGGAGCTGTCCTGGTATGTCCGCTGCCGTTTCGCATCACCCAACGGCTTTCTGAAAACATTCATACCGACGATCTTCGTCATAGTCATTGTTGGTATAATATCACATTTTTTCAGATTTGTCAACACTTTTTTGAAAAAATTTTGATTTTTACGGAATTTTCACCCTGCGTATGTCTCAAAACCGAAGTATCCTTCCGCGCACATTGTCCGGGGATCTTTCTTATCAGAGTCACTTACATTCTCACAGCATTTCATGCACCTCCGTTTATCAGCATACAGTTGTATTATGACATATTTAGGGAACCGCTGATTAAATCGCTTTTACCAAAGAATCGACACCGTGAAAGGCGTATAATATCAACATTGATATTTCTGATGTCGATTTAATCAGCGGTTCCTTAGATATATCTGTCAAGAAAAGATTTGTGTGGAAATACATTATAATAAGCAGCGTGTTTGAGATTAAACAGACAAGCTTTAAGAAAAATGTAAATATTTTACAAAAGCCTATTGATTTTGTTGAAAAAATGTGTTATATTTATATATAGGATAACTTGGGTAGTTATATCCTGTTTTGGACAGAAGGTGGTTAAATGTTCGACCTGTTCTCTTTATTAAAAAAATACAACTGCATAGATATAATAGTACGAACCGCCGGAAGCGTAACATTGACAGTTACCGGAGAATATGAGGGTGTCAGTTTCGGCAAGCCGCTCGCATTCTCGGATTTTGTCTATATAGACGATTTCCCGCCGCTTATGGATACTATAAACGAGTTTGCAAACGGTAAAGTGTCCCGTATGCACACCCATTTCAGAATGGAGCATGACGGACAGCTGCACTGGGCGTATATGTGCGTTTCAAAAACCTCTCCGGGACGCTTCACGGGAATACTCCTCGATGTGTATGAATATATAGACTGCATACCAAACGACAGCGTTATCAGCGAGTTTGAAAAGCGTCAGGGAATGAAGATATCGGCACTCAACAACAACACTGCTTCACTTCTCGAAATATGCGGAAAGGATTACCTCAGACGCATACAAAGCCCGTTTACCTCAGACCCTAAACTGTACACCGCCATACTTGACGAAAGCGGCGCTGTGATCTGCGCTCCCTCATATATTGAAAAGACAGACTATCCCTATTCGGCAAAAGAGCCGGTAAGGTTCAGCTTCAGAACCGGTGCTTACTGGTACATAGGTTCGGAAGATCAGGAATCCGTAAAGAACGCGGAACCGTATCTGAAAGGACTTGCCGAATGTCTGTCGAGTATCGCTCATTCGATAATCGCACTGTATAACGAAGCCGAAAACTCCAATGCTGTCAATAAACAGCTCGGTGCCAACGTTGAACAGCAGATGCTCATAAACAGTATGCAGTCGGTAATTATGCAGGAATCGAAAGCAAGCGACGCTCTTGTGCGTGTCGTGAATATGGCGGGGAGCTATCTGCATATCGACGCTGTATTCGCGTTCGGAGACAGCACAGACGGTACCCGGAAGGAGTTCTGCCGGTATGACAGGGAAGGCGGATCCGATGAATGCTTTGAATTCTTAAAAAAGCACTACGATTACATTCAGCGCGAACTCGGCGAGACCGAGAACTACTTCTCCGGCGAGGAAGAAACACGCATGATGAGTGTGGGTGTCAATGATTTCGCAATATCAAATCTCAATGACAACAACGGCGTGAACGGATTCATCGTCTATATGATGCGCGGCGGCAGTCACAAGTGGAGTTATAATGACCGCAAGATGATAAGAAGCATCTCTCAGGTGCTTTCTACCGTGATATTCCGCTGCGAATCCGAAAAACAGATCGAGGACAAGAACAGACAGCTATACAACCTTGCGTTTTTCGATTCCATGCTCGGGATCAAGAACCGCTCGCGGCTCGATATCGACACTGCCGAACTTGTAAAGAATCACAGCTCCGGTGCGGCGATGGCTGTACAGATCATCAATACACGTTTTCTCAACGAGGTTTTCGGTCAGCGATATACCGACAAGCTGCTCCGACAGATAGCTGAGTTCCTCTCATTGCCGGAGATCGGCGGTGACGGTGTTTACCGCTATTCGGGCAGCATAATGATGATAATTGCAAAAGACTGTTCGGCGGAAGAAGCGCAGGAAAAAACCAAGGCTATCCTGAAAAGGATCCGGGATCCGTTCTATATCGACGGTGTTGAGCAGTTTGCGGAAACCGCAATAGGAATAGCAGTCTTTAACGGCTCGACCGTTTCCGGCGAAGATCTTTACCGCGCGGCAACGCTTTCTCTGTACAGAGCGAACGAGTACGGCAAGAATACATTTGCTTTCTACAACCGCGAGTTCCTTGACGCAAAGGGTGAAGCTTTCAATCTCGAAAGTGAACTGCGCCGCTGTATTGCGGATAATATGCGCAATTTTGAAGTCACATTCCAGCCTGTGTTCAGAACTCAGGGAGAGATAGATCATTACGAAACGCTTCTTCGCTGGAAGAGCGAGCGTATGGGAAGCATATCTCCGAAAGTCTTTATGAGAATGATGGAGAAAGTAGGTCTTGATACCTCAATAGATCTGTGGGTACTTCCGCGGGCGTGCAGATTCTGCCGTCAGATACGCGACGCTACCGGCAAGGATATCAGTGTAAGCGTTAATCTGACTACTCACGAGATGCAGACCGGCGCACTTACGGAGAGATTCCGCGCGGAACTTGAACGAAGCGGACTTACGGGACCCGAACTGATAGCGGAAGTCCCGGAAGCGGCGCATATCGTGTCATATAACGATACCGCGTCAACTCTCGGAAAGCTGAAAAGACTCGGTATGTCGATATGTATAGACAGCTTCGGCAATGAATACCTGCCGCTTCATGTAATGAAAAACTCTTATGTCGATATGATAAAGGTGGGTTCAAGCTTTGTCACGAATTCCGGCGGTGAGTTTGACGATGTTCTCCTGAGTACGACATTCTCTCTTGCCGCAAGCAGGGGAATCGTCACAGGCGTCAAGAACGTGGAATACCGCAGTCAGCTTGAAGCTGCCAATCATGCGGGCGCAGATGTGATTCAAGGCGGTTATCTTGCTGCTCCTGCAACAGCCGATGAGATACTGTCATCGCTTAAACTCAGCGTGCCCGAAACGATAGGCTCTCTGAAAACATAAAGGAGGCAGGATATGTTTGACAATATTTTCCCGTTCGGTATAGACTTCAACGGAGACGGAAAGGTTGATTTCACCGAGGGTTTTCTGACATACAAGCTTATGGAGGGAAGCTTCGGAAAAGACTGCCTGTTTGCGGATCTGATGCCCGATGACGATCCGGAAGACGATCCGGACGATGAACCTTAATTTATCAAAAAGCGCCGGCAGCTTTACTGACGGCGCTTTAAGGTGTTCCTGCGGTCATATCGGGAGGTGCGGAAAATACTGAAGTCTCAGCTTGTCCGCAATAAGAGCGATGAACTCGGAATTAGTCGGCTTGCCGCGTGAAGTATGGATAGTGTAACCGAACAGACCGTTCAGTACATCTATGTCGCCTCTGTCCCATGCGATCTCGATAGCATGACGGATAGCGCGTTCAACTCTCGATGATGTTGTTCCGTATCTTTGCGCAACAGTCGGATACAGTAGCTTTGTCACACTGTTTATCATCTCGTCGTCATTGATTGACAGGATGATTGCCGTGCGGAGATAGTGATATCCCTTGATGTGCGCAGGAATACCGATCCTGTGTATCATATCCGTTACTATGTACTCGATGTTTGCAATGTCGCGGGTACCGTTCTGACCGTTCATGTTGCGGTACTTTTTGAGGGAGTTTACCTTGCTGACAAGTACCTCCGGCGCGAAAGGCTTCACCATGAAATAGCTTGCCCCGGCGTCCATTACTTCCTTTTCAAGTTCGGGAGTGTTGATATTGGATACAACTATCGTGACCGGCAGGGTGCCTTTCAGCTTCATGATCTCGTCGAGCAGCGAAGCGGCGTCGAGTTCGGGCATCTTTGCTTCAATTATCAGAAAGTCCGGCATATCGTTCTTTACTGATTCAAGAATGACTTTGCCGTTCTTGTGTCTTGCGGCGGTGAACATACCCTCTTTTTTGAGCAGTGTTGCCCAAGTAAGTCCGAATTCCGATGAATCGTCTCCGATCAGTATTTTGATTTTTTCTGTCATTTTAATGACCTCCTAAAGAAATTGTGACCTTATTGTAGCATATATTTTTCCGATTGGCAATATTTTACAGCAAATTTAAAAAGCGTTAAAAAGTTATTCTGTCATATTTAGTATGTGCAGCTAATCTGTAAACCGGAGAGCCTTTATATACTGCGGTTCGGAGAGAATTATCCGGAATATTTTCTGAAATCGTATTTTGTCGAAAACATTAAAAACCGGTGTTCCCTGACATTGGGAAAAATACTGAAAAAAATCAAATTTGTAGAAATATACAATTATTTTTTTTGATTCTGCGTTAATTGATCGTCTTTTAAAACTCTATGAATAATAATGTAAAAACATAGTTATAATTGTGGCATAAGGAGGAACTTTGTATGTCAAAAACACTCGATTGGAGCAAGTATGTCGAAGCAGCTGTGCAGACAGTCTCGGAGGGCGTGGTACTTCTGAAAAATGAGAATCATGCTCTTCCGCTTGACAAATCGGAAAACACGGCAGTATTCGGCAGAATACAGCTCCACTATTACAAGAGCGGTACAGGCTCCGGCGGAATGGTGAATGTATCAAAGGTAGTCGGCATAACCGACGGTCTTATCGAAGCGGGAGCGAAGATAAACGAAACGCTTCTTGAAACCTATAAAGCGTGGGATAAGGAAAACCCGTTTGACATGGGTGAGGGCTGGGGCGGTGAACCCTGGTCACAGAAGGAAATGCCTCTTGATGACGATGTTGTTAAAGCTGCTGCGGCGGAAAGCGTCAGCGCGGTAGCGGTCATCGGAAGAACTGCCGGCGAGGAGCAGGACAACAAGCTTGAAAAAGGCTCCTACTACCTTACCGATGCCGAATTGGATATGCTGAAAAAAATCCGTAAGCATTTCGGGAAAATGACCGTGCTGCTCAATATCGGCGGCATAATAGACCTGTCGTTCATGGACAGTCCCGAAACTGCTCCGGACGCGCTTATGATCGTTTGGCAGGGCGGAATGGTCGGCGGGACGGGAACAGCCCGCGTGCTGCTCGGTGAAGTCTCGCCCAGCGGAAAGCTTCCCGATACGATAGCTTACAATGTATCCGATCACGCGTCAGACAGGAACTTCGGCGCACCGGACAAGTGCATCTACGCCGAGGATATCTATGTTGGTTACAGGTACTTTGAGACGTTCGCAAAGGATAAGGTGCGTTATCCGTTCGGATTCGGCTTGTCATACACGGATTTCTCGATTGTATGCGATAAAGCTGAACTTAATGAGAACGGGGAAGTCGAGATACATCTGACGGTAAAGAACATCGGCGGAAAATACAGCGGAAAACAGGTAGTGCAGCTGTATTACGAAGCTCCGCAGGGAAAACTCGGAAAGCCGGCGCGTGTTCTTCGCGCTTTCAGGAAAACCGGGACTCTCGCTCCCGGTGAAAGTCAGACACTCTCATTTTTTGCGCACCCGGACTCACTTAACTCATACGATGATTCGGGAAAGACTGGTTTCAGGGACAGCTTTGTTGTAGAAGCCGGAAAGTACAATATGTATGTCGGAACAGATGTCCGGACAGCGGAAAAGTGTTTTTCTTTCGATATTGACGAGACAAGAAAAGCCGGAAAATATACCGGAATTCCATACAGGCACAACGACGGGCAGCAGCTTCTCGCACCGCACACCGCGTTTGAACGCATTCTTCCTGTCGCTGAAGGTGAAGGCTATTCCGAGGGCAGCGAACCTGTGCCATTGAACGAGATCGACACCGACGCAATAATTGCGGCAAACCTGCCCGCCGAGATACCTCAGACAGGCGATAAGGGCATAAAACTCGCCGACGTAAAGAGCGGAAAGAACACAATGGACGAGTTTATCGCGCAGCTCTCCGACAATGACCTTGCCTGCATTATCCGCGGCGAGGGTATGGGCAGCCCGAAGGTAACTCCGGGTACTACATCTGCATTTGCCGGAGTTTCGCAGTCACTTATCGACTTCGGCATACCGAGCTGCTGCACATCTGACGGTCCGTCGGGAATGAGACTGGACTGCGGTACAAAAGCGTTCAGCCTTCCGAACGGAACTCTTATCGCTTCCACGTTCAACACAGAACTTGTGTATGAGCTGTTCTCGCTTGCGGGACTTGAAATAGCGTACAACAAGGTCGATTGCCTGCTGGGACCCGGAATGAACATTCACCGTCACCCGCTCAACGGGCGCAATTTCGAGTATTTCTCGGAGGATCCGCTGCTGTGCGGAGAAATGGCGGCACATGAGCTTGCCGGCTTGCAGTCTGCGGGAGTAACCGGTACGATCAAGCATTTCTGCTGCAACAATCAGGAACTAAACCGCCACTTCCTCGACTCGATAGTATCGGAAAGGGCGCTTCGCGAGATATATATCAGAGGCTTTCAGATCGCAGTGAAGAAGGGAAATGCCAAGACCATAATGACCACCTACGGTTCGCTGAACGGAGTGTGGACAGCGGGCAACTACGAACTCAACACTATGCTGCTGCGTGACGACTGGCATTACGACGGAGTTACCATGACTGACTGGTGGGCGAATATCAACCGCCGCGGAAACGCCCCGGACAAGAAAGATTTTGCTGCAATGGCGCGTGCGCAGAATGATATGTACATGGTATGCACCGACGGAGCGAACAACGATGACAACACGCTTGAAATGCTTGCTGCCGGAAAACTCACACGCGGGGAACTGCAAAGGAACGCTGCGAATATATGCAGGTTTGCAATGAACACCCGTGCAATGGACAGACTTCTCGGCTGTGCGGAGGAAGTTGAGATAATCGGCAGACCAAAAGAAGACGATGATGTAACGAACGAGAATGTCGAGGTATTCGTACTCGACAGCGAAGTCACCGTTCCGCTGGGAGACGCGGCTGCAACAAAGGGTTCAAGTTATGTGTTCGTACTTGATGTGAAGCACTTCGGAGAGTTTGATGTTGAAATGACGGCAAGCTCCGAAAGCGGAGAACTCGCGCAGATTCCGGTAACGATGTTTGTACTTGGTATCGCGTGGAGCAATTTCACATTTAACGGCACCGGCGGTAAACCGGTAACGATACCGCGAACGACACAGTTCTACTCGCGTTACACAACTGTTCGTCTGTACTTTGCGCAGAACGGACTGAAACCTGAGAGTATAAGGTTTAAGCTCAAAAGGGAAGGGAAGACTTTCACAGATGGATGAGAAAACACTTCCGACACATATAGTGGCTGCCGCGGGAATTGTGAGGAACGGCAGCGGTGAGATACTGATGATAAAGGGGCGGCGCGGTTGGGAGTTCCCCGGCGGTATCATCGAGAACGGCGAGAATATCATTGAAGGAGTAAAGCGCGAGATATCCGAGGAGACCGGTGCCGATGTGCAGGTGGGAGAACTTTTCTGCGTATCGTCGAATACCTGTTCTTATCCCGGTTATAATGGGGTAAAGGTCGTGCCGACGAAACTTCTTCTGGATTTTATCTGCACTTATGAGGGCGGTGAGCTCAGATCGTCGGAGGAAAATACAGAAACGATATTTGTTCCGGAATCGGACGTGCTGGGAATGATGACAAACGAGGTGTATATAGAGCGCTTCAAAGCATACCTCGGACACAATGGCAGACCGACGTATCTCGCATACAAAAGCAAGCCCGAATTTATCTCCGAGCTTAAAACACAAATATAAAAACATCGCTCCGGGCTTCCGGAGCGGTGTTTTTCTGTATTCGTTTTAGGGAACCTCTAAAAACCCTATTTGAGAGAAAAAGAGCTATCCACTTTATGCCGCTTTGTATGCGCGCGTCCTGCGCGCTTTTGGCGGCAATACCACGGCTTCCTGCCGTGACCGTCTACTGCGTCAAGTCTCCTCACCGGGCGCCAGCCCGCTTTCGGAGCCTTTCCTTGTATTCGACACGCCTATCTCATTTTCTCTTTTCAAAGCGGTTTTTAGAGGTACCCTTTATCAATTGACCTTGAACCTTGAAACCTGCTCTTTGAGTATCCTTGACTGTCCGCTGAGTTCCTCGCTGGAGGCAGCGGTTTCTTCCGCAGTCGCGGAGTTCATCTGAACTACCTGAGATATCTGATCTATTCCCATTGTTATCTGACCGATCGCATCGTTCTGCTCGGCGCTTGCGTCGGCGATAAGACCGATGATCTCGGCTGACGCTGCGGTCTTTTCTTTTACTTTCTTCATGGATTCCGCAGTCTCGTCCGCGATCTTTGAGCCGTTTTCCACAGCGTTGATAGCAGCGTTTATAAGCGCGTTTGTACTCTTTGCAGCTTCGGCGCTTTTGTTTGCGAGATTACGGACTTCGTCAGCAACGACCGCAAAACCTTTTCCGGCATCTCCCGCACGCGCAGCCTCAACGGCCGCGTTGAGCGCAAGAATATTGGTCTGGAAAGAAATATCCTCGATCGTTTTGATGATCTTCTCGATCTCTTTGGAAGTGGTGCTGATCTCGTTCATAGCGGAAACCATGTTTGTGATAGATGTATCCTGCAGGTTGACTTCCGCTTCCGTTTCTTTCGATATCTCGCCGGCTCTTTCAGCATTTTTGGCTGTAGCAGCCACTTTTGCTGAAACGTCTGCGATAGTTGCCGATATCTGCTGGATAGCGGCAGCCTGTCTCGTCGTACCGTCAGCGAGGGACTGAGAACCCTCAGCCATCTGGCTCGAACCGGAAAGCACCTCATCGGAGGACATATTCATGCTGCTGAGTGTTTCGCCGAGGTCTGTTTCGATTCGCAGGATATTGTTTCTTATCTCTTCAAAATCTCCGGGGTAAATAACATTGGGCTGTGCGGTGAAATCACCCTGTGCCATGTAACCCATAATATTTGATATATCGGCAATGCAGCCGCTGAGTTCCTGTTTTGCGATCCTCAGTTTTTCCGCGAATTTTCCGACTTCATTGTCCGCAAAAACATAATTGACATCTGTAGTGCTGAGTTTGCCGTTCTGCATCTCGTCCGCAAGTATAGTAACCTGTGCGATAGGGATAATGACTTTCTTGCGTGTAAATATGAACAGTATAAAAGATGTGACCGCAATTGCACCAAGCGCGGCTATAATACAGATAAGAGTTATCGTTGAGAACTCGTCGTATGCCGCACTTGCGTTGTTGCCGGCAAAGTATGCACCCACAATCTTGTTTTGGTAGTCGTACATAGGTTCGTAGGAAACGTAATACGGCTTTCCGACGATCGTGGTTTTTCCGGTATATGCCTGTCCGGAGCTTATAACGGTCTTTTCGATATCACCGGGCATTGCTGTTCCTACAATTCGCTGACCTGTTGCGGGATCTGATATTGTGGTCGAATAATGAGTATTTCCTTTGAAAATGGTAATGTCGCAGTCTATCATCTTTGTGAGCGAGTCGAGCCAGTCGTAAGAGTCAAGGCGGAATCCGACAGCAATGCCGCAAGAAACGCCGTTCGCGGTTACCTGACCTATGTACACTGCCGCAAGAACATCGTCCTGCACCATTATGCCGTGAACCGAAAGATTACCCGTAGCGGCTGCCGAAAGATCAAGTGTGGTAAAGGGATAATTTGAACTCTGGTAATATGAGAACCCCGACGGAGCAGCAATAGAACAGAAATAACCGTCTCCTTCAGCAAGCTCGTTCCAGTTCTTCTCGAAATAACTTGAATCGTTGAAAGTCATTGCGCTTATAAAACTTGACTGTCCTGTCCAGTTATCGGCAGTGGATTTCAGCGAACCGATACGTTCCTGTATCTCGTTTTCAAGCACTTCCATACCGACATGAGAACGTTCAATAAGTATTGAATCGTTGTAAGTCCCGAACATGACCAGTGATACGGTAAGTACGATTATTACGGTAACTGCAAGAGAAGCCATAGAAATCAATATAATCTGTGTGCCAAGCCTTTTGAAAAAGTCTTTCATGGGGATCCTCCGAGAAAACATATTTAAGATCGGAAAAGAAAACCGGATTACAAATCTTATACTTATTAATATTATAGCACATTATGACAGCATAATCAATAGATATTTACTGATTTGTTAAAATTTACACACAAAAAAGGGTCTCATATACAGCATTTTGCCATATATGAGACCGTACATCTCAGATACCGTCAAAGAAGTGATTTGGGATCGTACTGAGGCTTTACATAAACCTTGTCGGGCTTGTCTGTTATCTCTTCTTTGAATACAGTCTGCCAC
This sequence comes from Ruminiclostridium sp., assembly GCA_017941355.1. GTDB lineage: Bacteria > Bacillota > Clostridia > Oscillospirales > Ruminococcaceae > Ruminiclostridium_E. Next base: position 31,866 of record JAGAWN010000123.1, read on the forward strand.
TCCTCCGGAGAGTAGTCTTCGACAGTTGCCGTGATGTAGTGATCGCTCATTCCGAGAGCTTCGGCAAGTGCATTCTTGACTGCCTCGGCAGCTTTCTTTTTCTGTTCCTCGTTTCTTCCTGCGAGCATTTTGATACCTATGTGCGGCATAATTTAAGTCCTCCTTAATGCTATTGTTCATTTGCGAAGCAAATATGTACATCAGACTTTTCTGAAAACACGGGAAGAATGAGCAGGAACAGGAACACTTCCCGAAAGGTCGAACTTCTCTCCGGAGAGTATATCTTCAAATTCTCCGGGAACGTTCACATTGAAATCATACGCCTCGCCAGCGTTTATCATGGAAACAACCTGTTCACCGTTATATTCGCGCATGAACGCGTAATTGTGATTGTGCAGTTCGAGCTGTTTGTAATCTCCGTCGGCGAGAGCATCGCTTTCTGTACGGAACTTCGAGAGTTTTGCTATGTGCTTTGTAAGAGCGTTATCATCTTCTTTGACGAACTTTACACGCAAACATTCATCGCCCTGCTTTTTGTCGCCCTCCCAGCCGTACTCGCTTCCGTAGTACAGACCGGGGATGCCGGGCATGGTGTAGAGAAGTGTGTAAACCGGGTCAAGCTGCTCCTTGTCTTTGAGCATTGTGGCTATTCTGCTGACATCGTGATTGTCAACGAACGAGTAGAGCGTCTTACCTCTGTAAAGACACCAGCTTTCCTTGCCGAACTGACGGTTGAGGGAGTGAGCGATCTCAAACATATTCATATCGTTGAAAGATGAGAACAAGCCTTTGTAGCACTCATAGTTTGTGACGCTGTCACACATTTCGTTGTTCATCCAGCGGTTATAATCGCCGTGCAGTGTTTCACCCATTATCCAGAAGTCGTTTTTAAGCCACTTGCAGTGTCCGTGCAGTTCTTTCAGGAAGTTGAGATCGAGACAGTACGCAACGTCGAGCCGCAGTCCGTCGATACCGAATTCCTTGAACCAGCCGGTTATGCAGTCCTTTATGTACTGTTTGACATCTCCGTTGTAGAGGTTCAGCTTAACAAGTTCGTAGTGACCCTCCCAGCCCTCGTAGGAGAAGTTGTCACCGTACGGAGATCTGCCGTCGCGCAGGTGGAACCAGTCCTTGTATCTGCTTTCCCAGCGGTTTTCACGGACGTCCCTGAAAGCCCAGAACTCGCGTCCCACATGATTGAAAACGCCGTCAAGCACTACCTTTATGCCGTTTTCGTGCAGTGCGTCGCATACTTTTTTGAAATCCTCGTTTGTACCGAGTCTGCGGTCAATTTTGGTGAAATCCGCGGTGTCGTAGCCGTGATATGCCGACTCGAAAACGGGTCCGAAGTAAACGGCGTTGCAGCCAAGCTCTTTTATATGCGGGATATTGTCTATCACGCTCAGAATACGGCTGACCGGTTCGCTGCTGAAGTCGTTCGGCATCAGCGCTCCGCAGTAGCCGAGAGGATAGATGTGGTAGAATGATGATTTTTTGTACCATTCCATAATAATCACACTCCGTTTCAGAATTTAATATGATTATTATAGCACATTTTACACGATTTGTCATCAGTTTTTAAGAATTTTTATAAAAAATTTCTGATTTCTTACCGAATATCCCTTTGTTTGCTGTGAACCGATATCGCTTTAACACAGTGTGTTTAAACTGCATAATAGTTAGCGGCTGCTAATTGGTTATATTTGTTAAATTTAAACAAAATTGATATAAAAAATTGTAAAATAAAATCAGTAGCTTTTTTATGAGTTTTGTGCTATAATCAGTATGTGTATATGTGTTATATTTTTCACATAATGCAAGGACGCTGTGCGGCGATCCAATAAAAGGAGGTTCTATAAATGA
>JAGAWN010000124.1 GCA_017941355.1 Ruminiclostridium sp.
GTCGGGCAGCACCGGCAGGCACCCCTAAAGGGCTGCTGCCGGGCTACCAGCCTATCACATTTGAAACTCATGTCAAGATGCTTTCGCGGCATAAACGCTGTATTCTGCGATTTTTCGACCCACACTTACCGGAGATGCCTCATATTTTATTATATGAAAAGCGGTGAAAAAATGTTACCGAGAGAAATAACACAGGAAAACGAAAAGAAAATACTGTCCGCGCACGCCTGCCTGAGTGAAAATACAAAGGGCAGAGACGTGTACGAAAAGCCCTGCGATATCCGCACCGACTTCCAGCGCGACAGGGACAGAATAATCCACTGCAACGCGTTTCGTCGGTTAAAGCACAAAACGCAGGTGTTTCTTATCCCGAAATCCGATCATTACCGCACCCGCCTTACGCACACTCTCGAAGTGTCGCAGATAGCGCGGACGATAGCGCGCGCTCTGCGGCTGAACGAGGATCTCACGGAAGCGATAGCTCTCGGTCACGATCTCGGACATACCCCGTTCGGACATGACGGCGAGAGAATGCTCCAGCAGCTCTACCCTGCCGGCGACTTCCGCCACTACAAGCAGAGCGTGAGAGTGGTGGAAAAGATCGAGCGCGACGGCGCTGGACTGAATCTTACCGCCGAAGTGAAGAACGGCATACTCTGCCACACCAACATGACTGCCGACACGCTTGAGGGCGTAGCCGTGAAGTTCGCGGACAAGATAGCGTACCTGAACCACGACATAGAGGACGCGGTGCGCGGCGGGGTCCTCGACCCGCGCAACATACCGCGGGACGTGATAGAAACTCTCGGCGACAGCAAAAGCAGGCGCATCACAACGCTTGTGACCGATATCATCAACAACAGCACCGACGAGATACGCTACTCCCCCGCGATCCGCGAAGCGCATGACAAGCTGCGCAAGTTCATGTTTGAAGAGGTTTACTACGCCGAAGTCACAAACCGCGAAAAGGACAAGGCGTGTCATATCGTTGAGTATCTGTATGAACATTATATACACAGCAAGGACGCAATGCCGGAGCTTTACAGGAGGCTCGCGGAGGAGGACGGACTCGAGACCGCGGTCTGCGACTTCATAAGCTGCATGACCGACGAGTACGCGATCGACCTGTTTGAAGAACTCTGCATACCCAAGCAGTGGATACGCGTCTGAACTATTGACTATTAAACTGAAAAAGCGAGGGATCGTATTTGGCTTTGCCGGAAAGCTTCAAAGAGGAGCTTAAAGCAAGAAACGACATAGTTGACGTGATGTCATCGTATGTCGAAATCAAGCGCGCAGGCAGGGATTATGTCTGCTCATGCCCGTTCCATTCCGAAAGGACCCCCTCATGCCATATATATCAGGATACCCAGAGCTTCTATTGCTTCGGCTGTCACGCGGGCGGGGACGTGATCCAGTTCATACGGCTCATTGAACACTGCGAGTTCATGGACAGCGTGAGAATGCTGGCGGACAGAGCGGGACTCGCCCTGCCGGAGGACGGAGCGGGAAACGGCGTGAATATGCGCGCCCGACTGCTTGCCATGAACCGTGACGCGGCGCGGTATTTCAGAGATGTGCTGCTTTCGCCGGAAGGCAGAGAGGGCATGGATTACCTTCTGTCCAGACAGCTTACGCCGAACACGATCCGCAAATACGGGCTGGGATTCGCTCCGGACGGCTGGCACAACCTCCAGTTCCACCTGCGCACAAAGGGATATACCGATGACGAGATGCTCGCGGGCGCACTGCTCGCCCGTAAGAACAACTCGGTTTACGATAAGTTCAGAAAGCGTGTCATGTTCCCGATAATCGACAAAAGCGGGAACGTGATAGCATTCGGCGGCAGGACGCTTGAACCCACCGCCCCTGCCAAATACCTGAACAGCGATGAAACTATGGTTTTCCATAAGCGAAGCAGCCTGTTCTCGATAAATTTTGCAAAAAACACAAAAGAAAAATTCTTTATACTCTGCGAGGGGTACATGGACGTGATCTCGCTGAACCAGGCGGGATTCGACAGCGCTGTCGCAACTCTCGGCACCGCGATCACCCCCGAGCAGGCAAATATGATGAAACGCTACGACAAGGAGGTCATAATCTCATACGATGCCGACGGCGCGGGACAGAACGCCACAATGAAAGCGATCAACCTGTTTGAAGAAGCGGGAGTCAGCGCAAAGGTGCTTGTGATCCCCGACGCAAAGGATCCCGACGAGTACATAAAACGCTTCGGCGCGGAAAGCTTCCGGCAGCTGATAGACAGTACGACAAACGCACTGCGGCATGAATTCAACCGCCTCGGCGCAGGGATAGACCTTACATCCCCGGAGGGCAAAGCTGAATTTCTCGAAAAAGCCGTGGAGTTCACCGCAATGATAAGCAAGGATACCCAGCGCTCCACATACGAGCTGGAAACCGCTCAAATCACCGGTCAGCCGCTATACGTCATCAAAGACTTTGTTGAAAAGCGCCGGAACCGCAATTATGCACGCAGCAGAAAAGAAGCGCAGCGGGAGCTGATACGCGGCACCGCACAGCGCGACAAAATAAATCCGGACGCAGCTGCTTATCCGCGGGAAGAGCGTGCAGAGCGCGGCATAATCGCTTACCTGTTCCACTCCCCCGATTATATGGCAAGGATCCGAAGTAAGCTGAGCGAAGCGGATTTCCCCACCGAATTCAACCGCCGTGTCTTCGGCTTCATCACCGAAAACATAAAAAACGGCTATGAACCGGATATGTCGCTGATAGGAAGCGCGTTTTCCGCGGAGGAGACCTCCCGGGTAAACGAGATCTGTCTTGAGGCGGATAACCTGCCCTACAGCCTGCCGCGGCTTGACGAATACATAAACATTCTCGTCGAACACAGGGAAAAAGCCGGAAGCAAACCGGCGTCGCAGCTCAGTGAGGACGAAATGCTCAGAAAAATGGACGAAATGCGAAGAAAAAAGCATAGTACGGCATGATGCCGATAATACAGGGCTCCGCCGCAAAAGATACAGCGGGGATCCTAAAGTCACAGGAAAGGACGTTATAATATGTCAGAAGTAAAATCACCGATCACCGAACTCATTGAGCACGGCAAACAGAGCGGCAAGCTCACCAGCCGTGAGATCAACGATGTTCTGGAAAGCTGCGACTTCGATGCGGATCAGATAGACAAGCTCTATAACGATGTCGAGGAAAACAATATTGCGATCATCGACGACTTCACGATAGATGAGGATCTCGATGCAGCACTCTACCTGAGCGCGGACGACGATCTCGACATGGGACTCTCCACCGATCAGATCTCCATAGATGACCCCGTCAAGATCTACCTGAAAGAGATAGGACGCGTCCCGCTGCTCACTCCCGAGGAGGAGATCGAGCTTGCCCAGCGTATGATGCAGGGCGATCCCAACGCAAAGCGCCGCCTGTCGGAAGCCAACCTGCGTCTCGTGGTAAGCATCGCCAAGAAGTATGTGGGGCGCGGTATGCAGTTCCTCGATCTGATACAGGAGGGGAACCTCGGACTTATCAAGGCTGTTGAGAAGTTCGACTACACCAAGGGTTACAAGTTCTCGACCTACGCCACATGGTGGATAAGACAGGCTATAACCCGTGCGATCGCTGACCAGGCGCGTACTATCAGAATACCCGTCCACATGGTGGAGACTATCACAAAGGTGAAGAAAGTAAGCAGCACGCTGCTGCACAAGAACGGACGCGAGGCAACCGCGGAGGAGATCGCGGACGAGCTGAAGCTGCCGCTTGACAGAGTACGCGAGATAATCCGTATCTCGCAGGATCCCGTCTCTCTGGAAACCCCGATAGGCGAGGAGGAGGACAGCCACCTGGGCGACTTTATCCCGGACGAGGACGCTCCCGCCCCGCAGGAAGCCGCTTCGCAGATGCTTCTTAAAGAGCAGCTGGACGAGGTGCTGGGAACACTCACCGAACGGGAGGGCAAGGTGCTGCGCCTGCGCTTCGGTCTGGACGACGGCAGACAGCGCACGCTTGAAGAAGTGGGCAAGGAGTTCAACGTTACCCGTGAGCGCATCCGCCAGATAGAAGCCAAGGCTCTCAGAAAGCTCCGTCACCCGTCAAGAAGCAAGAAACTCAAGGATTTTCTTGAATAATAAAAATTATTATGTAAGAATAAACCGGAATACGAAAGGAATTTGCCAATGAGTACGAATAACTCCGAGCTTAAACCGCAGGGAGACCTCGTGTTTGCCCTCGACATCGGAACACGAACCGTAGTGGGAGTTGTAGGCGAGTATATTGACGATAAGTTCTATCTCCAGGACTACATAAGCGTACCGCACACCAAGCGCGCTATGGTTGACGGACAGGTTGAAGACATAAAGCAGGTCGCAAAGATCGTTTCTCAGGTAAAAACACAGCTTGAGGAGAAAAACGGCGTTCAGCTCACAAAGGTATCAATTGCCGCCGCGGGACGCGCTCTGAAAACCAAGCAGGTGACAATGGAATTTGACATCTCCGACCGCGAAGCCCTCACCGAGGACATGGTGAAATCCATGGAGATCGAAACTATCCAGAAAGCACAGTCGGAGCTTGATTCCACCACAACCGGAAGAACTATCTTCTACTGCGTGGGACATTCCATAATCAGCTACAAGCTGGACGATTACAAGATCATCAGCCTTGAGGGGCATAAGGGTGAAAAGGTGGAGATAGAACTTGTTGCCGCATTCCTGCCGAATATTGTCGTAGAGGGTCTTTATTCGGTAATGGATCTCAACGGTCTTGAGGTAACAAGCCTTACTCTGGAGCCTATCGCGGCTATGAATGTAATAGTTCCGCCGGAAATACGGCTCATCAACATAGCGCTGATAGATATCGGCGCAGGTACATCGGATATCGCAATAGCCAAGAACGGCTCCGTTGTCGCATACGCAATGGCAACCACAGCAGGCGACGAGATAACCGAGGAGATAATACGCTCCTACCTTGTTGACTTCAACACTGCCGAAATCATAAAGCAGTCCTGCTCAAACGGAGAAAAGCAGGTTGAATACCGCGACATTCTCGGAAACTCGCACACCGTAAGCACCGAGGATATAACCAAAATGCTCAGTCCCGCGGTAGATACCCTCGCCGAAACTATATGCAATGCTATCAAGGAAGCCAACGGCGATTCCCCATCGGCAGTGTTCCTCGTAGGCGGCGGAAGCCTCATCGAAGGACTCACCCCTCTCGTAGCCGAAAAGCTCGGCATCGACGAAACGCGTGTCGCTATCGGCGGCGGAGACTTCCTCAAAAACGTTGACGAATGCGGAGCAAAGCTTGGCGCCGAGTACGTCACACCTATCGGAATTGCAGTCACCTCCATGCTCAATCAGGGCTATGACTTCTCTGTCATTACCGTAAACGACAGCAAGGTGCGCGTATTCGACACCAAACAGCTCAGCGTATATGAAGCGCTGACCATAGCCGGCTACAAATCCAACGAGATCATGGGACGCAGCGGCAGAAGCCTTTCCTACACCCTCAACGGCGTGAGAAAGACCATAAAGGGCGGTGCCATGACACCGGCGGAGGTGTTCGTGAACGAGCGTCCCGCGTCAATAATGACAAAGGTGACGCAGGGCGACAGAATACGCATAACACCGGCAATGAGCGGACAGAACGCCTCCGCGCAGCTCTCCGATGTGCTGGGCTATGAGCGCTTTGCCGACGGTACGGTGACTTTCGGCGGCGAAACTTTCGCAATAGGTCTGAAAGCTACCGTCAACGGCGAGAAGAAAGATCCCGACTACCGCATACAGCCCCTTGACAGCATCGAGACATCAGGTATCGTTACATTCGGAGATCTCCTGCGCGTTATGGACGCAGGCTCCGAGGGAGTTGAATACCGCGTAGGCGACAATGTGATAGACGAAAACTACGTTCTCTGCGACGGCGACGTTATCAGCGCATACGACAGCTACGGCAACATCATCGGCAACGATATTCCCGTTCCGCAGCCCGCAATGCAGCTTGCACCCGCCGCTCCGCAGGCAGCCGCCGAAGAGGAAGCCCCGGCGGCTGTCAGCGGCAATGAGCCGGTCGCACCAAACGCTATCCCTTTCAACGGCAGGGGCATAAACGTTGAGATCAACGGCGAACACGTTACCCTTGCTCCCCGCAACGGCGACTATATCCTGCTTGACCTGCTCAACAGCATCAACATAGATCCCGCCGTTCCGAACAGCGAGATCATACTCGAGATCAACGGCGCACCCGCTAATTTCAGCAGCTACATATCCGATGGCGACCGCGCCGTTATCAAGGTTCAGGAGAGAACCGGAAGCTGATGAAAAAGCGGTTTCTTGCGGCATCGCTTGCCGCGGCGCTGCTGTTCTGCGGCTGCAGCAAAGAGATAGACTATTCCGCCGTAACGCTGCCGCCGGAGTACACCGAAAAGATCCCCGATCCGGACGCAGACAAGGACAGACTGCAGGAATCGGTCATAATCCCGGAGGAATTTGCGGTTGACACCTACTCCCCCACATCATACATCATAGATCCGCTGGAGTATGACGAGACGATACAGCTTGAATTCGGCTCGGACTCCCAGACCTACACCAGCGGGCTTACGGGCTTCAACGGCGAGGGTTTTATATGCCTCGGAAACTATGAGTACGCAACGGTGGAGTTTACTGTGCCAAGCTCACAGTATTACGACATAACAGTCCGCCTGTGCAGCAACAGCACGAAGGTATCCGTAATAACCGGCGGCGAAAAGGAGATCCAAAGCAGCGACGGCGATTACATGACGCTTGACGGTACAGTCTGCGGCGCAGTCTATGCCGGGACCGGCAACGAGTTTGAACCGTACACGCTGAAAGGTGTTTATCTCGGCAAAGGCGAGAACCGGATCACATTGCAAGTCATCTCCGGAACGGCGTATATTGACGAAATAACGCTGAAAAACGGAAGCAGCGTCCAGAAGCTTGCCTACGAAGTATCAAACGCCTGCATAGACCCGAACGCCGCGCTGAACACAAAGACGGTGAAGCGCTATCTCGCGGACGTTTACGGGAACCGTGTACTGACCGGGCAGTTCGTCTCGTCGGGAACAAACACTGAGATAAACGCGATATATATGTCCACCGGACGCTACAGCGCGGTACGCTGTGCGGATATCGGGATATTCTCCGAGAACTATCAGGGCTATGATAAAAATGACGAGAACGAGATATCCACGGCGATAAACTGGTGGAAGAACGGCGGTCTTGTAAGCTACACATGGTACTGGCAGTCCCCGCTTTCCGAGACCCCCTCCTGCTTTAAGGAGCTTACGGATTTTGACCTGACAAAGGCAGTGACCGACAGTGAGGTGGCGGATCTCAGTCCCGCGTCGCTTGAAGCGTATTTACAGACCGGCAGGATAAGCAAGGAATGTATGGCGCTGATAAACGATATCGACGCGATAGCACAGAAGCTAAAGCTGCTGGAGATGCAGGACGTGCCGGTGCTGTTCAGACCCATGCCCGAAGCCGGCAACGGCTGGTACTGGTGGGGCTGTGACAGCGAAAGTTATCTGTGGCTTTACAGATTCATGTTCACGCGCTTCACGCAGTATCACAAGCTTACCAACATAATCTGGGTATGGGACGGCGAGAGTTACGACTGCTATCCGGGCGACGACTATGTTGACATAGTGGGAATGGATATCTACACAAACTCCGACATATCCGGCAACAACCGCATGATGGACGCTATCGGTTACACGATAAAAAGCAAATGCACGGCGCTTACCGAATGCGGAAGAATCCCGAATCCCGATCATATAGCACGGGACGGTGCATACTGGCTGTGGTTCGCACTATGGAAAGGCGACTACATCATCAACAGCAACGGGAGTATCCAATACTCCCATGTAACCGCGACGGAACTTGACTACGCCTACAACAACGAGTTGTTTATAACGCGTGACGAGCTGCCGGACTTCTCGCGGTATTGAATACAAAACAGAGCAGACTTGTTACCGACAAGTCTGCTCTCAATCTGTCGAAAAAGGAACTTTTTCGACAGATGTCCTACGCGGACAGCGCCAGCCTGCGCGGCTGGACCGCGGCAGGGCGGTCTGTCGGTCAGCCCCTCTGGCGCAAGCGCCACCTCCCCGCTTTCGGGGAGACACCCTGCACCCATGCCGTTTCACGGAGATTCGAGCATCTGCGAAAAGTAAACAGACTTTATTGACAGACTGAGAGCAGACTTGTTACCGACAAGTCTGCTCTGCTTATTTATCCTATTCTTAAACGATCGGCTTTTCAGTTTACAGAGAGTACGCCCGAAATTATATCTCCGTCCTCCGTGCGGACTATCTCACACATTGTGCTGACATTGCCGCCGAAACGTATCCCCCCGCGCGAAAATACACCTCCGTTTATGCACATATCCCCCACGCCCACTATCATAAGTACGCCGTCGGAATATACAGCGTTTTCGTAGCTTCCGCCGCTTCCGGTGATCGAGGTGTCGCCGTTCGACTCGATGATAAGCCGCTCCGCCGAGGATTTTACGGCGAATCCCTCCGGGTTGGATATGTCCGCGTCGGAAAATATCAGCTTTACGATATCGCTGGTTGAAACGTTTATGCAGCCGCTGTCGTAGGTGCCGGAAATGGTATATACCCCGCCCTTTGAAATAACAATGTCGCAGTCCTTGTACCAAGCGCCCTGACCGCAGACATTCACCTCGTCACCGAGCATTATCGTACATTCGCCGAGCCGCACGTCCTCATCATTTACGGGAACATACGGATCAACGGACTGTGAATACATATCCACACCGTGTATGCCGCGGCAGCCTGACAAAATACCGGCTGCCGCTGTAATTGCCAATAAATGTCTCATGCTTTTCATTAGAGTTCACCGCTATACAGATTTCCGCCTTATGCTTACAGTTTACCCCACTTATGTGAAAAACAAATGACAGATTTTAAATATATTTGGCAAAAAACGTTTGACTTCTCGTTCTTCCGCAGCTTCCGGCATCCGGAAAACAAAAGAACACGCCGCCGTCTGAAATCACCTGTCGTTCTCCATTCTCCAGTCTATGCAGCGCTGTAGATAAGCGACATAATCCGGGTTCCGGCACATACCCTTTCCCTCGGTGTCAGAGATCTTCGCAACGTCCATACCGTTGCAGACCGTGGTTTTCATAACAATGTTAAGAGGCGGAACACAGGTGTCGTTGCTGAGATAGGTTCCTATCCCAAAAGCCACGTTCACCCTCTCGCCGAAACGCCTGAACAGCTTATCCGCTCTCTCGAAGTCAAGGCTGTCGCTGAACAGCAGAGTTTTTGTCTTAGGATCAATTCCCAGTTTTTCGTAGTGCGCGATCATCTTTTCGCCCCACTCGTAAGGATCTCCGCTGTCATGCCGCACGCCGCTGAACAGCGTAGCGTAGGTAAGCCTGAAATCCCGCAGGAAGCAGTCGGTAGTGATAGCGTCGGTCAGCGCCGTGCCGTTAAGCACGCCGTATTCTTTCACCCACGCGTCCAGCGCGTACCAGTTGCTGTAGGCGGGATTATGCCTGTGATTGCCCTGCCCCACACACATTATCCATTCGTGCGCCATTGTTCCCACAGGCATAAGCCCGTACTTTCTTGCAAGATACACATTCGATGTTCCCACAAACTTGCCCGCACAGATCCTCGTCTCCGCAAATGTTCTGACCGCAAGCTCCTGAGCCTCGGCAGAAAGACGGCGGCGAAGCCCGAATTCCGAGAATGCCGCCGGGTAGTATTTCCCGGTGTGCAGCCGGTTCGCTTTCTCTTCAAGCTTTTCTCTGAAGCTTGCGAAAAGCCGGTCATAATCATACTGCATACGGAAATACACTTCGTTGACGATAGCAAGTGTCGGTATCTCATACATGGAAGTGTTGAGCCACGTTCCCTTTGTCTCTATCGCAAGTCCGCACTCCGCGTCTGCGCTTATCTCAAAGTCCTCATATCTCGGCTGCCAAAGCCGCAGGAAATCCACATAAGAGCCTTTTATCCAGCGTATTCCGTTCAGGTATTCAAGTTCATCTTCCGTGAACCGCAGCTCACAGTACAGCTTTATCTGAGCCTTTATCTCATCTACCATTTCCGGAGTGAACTTCACATCCGTGTTTCTGCATCTGAAATCCCATGTTGTTTTGTAATCGCTGAACTGGTGATAAATAGCCTGCCCCATCGAGAACTTGTACATATCGTTCTCCAGCAGACTTACAATTATCTGCGGCAGCCTGTTCTTCACTGCTTCGGACATAAGTTTTCCTCCTTGCTTATGCAAAAGTCATTGCTCATCGTTTATAACATCTATCTGACAGGATCTCATTACCGTAAGAGCAGCCCTGTGCGCTTCGGGAGTCGTCCCCGCGCAGCAGCGGGCGTCAACGGTAATGATGTTGTCCGGATATTTTGCGCGCAGTATAAGCGCATTGCTGATAACACAGATATCCGTGCATAATCCGCACATAATAAACTCCGTGTCCCCGATGCGCGGAGACTTGCCGGTCCTGCCGGCATATTCCTCCATGATCTCTCTTACAGCCGCGTCAAGCGTCAGAGAACCGAATGTGTTCTTTATTACGCTGCGGCTGCCCGGAACACCTGCATTTCTGACCGCAGGCTTCCAGCCCTCGGTTCCGTCGATACAGTGCGGCACCGGCAGCTTTTTCCCCTCCAGCGTATCCATATAGTTTTCGTAGTGCGTATCGTATGTGAAAATTATCCCGTCATAGTCTCCGCCCGATATCCTCGCTTCCACAGCCGGAACTATCGCCTGCGCCTCGGGGGTTCCGAGAGAGCCGTCAACGAAATCCTTCTGCATATCTATCACGATCAGTATTCTGAATTTTTCCGACATTTCCAATCCTCCGTGCAATAGTTTGTTACCGCGTCAGTCCACAAACTTACCGTTTATTATGACAAACTCCGGTTTCTCCGCAATATCGAACACCTCGCCCCGGAAAGCCGTAAGATCAGCGTCTTTTCCGGCTTCGATGCTTCCTACCCGGTCATCTATCCCACAGATACGGGCGGCGTTTATGGTGACAGCCCGTATTGCCTGCTCCTTGCTCAGCCCTCCGCGAACGGCTATCCCCGCCGTTACCGGCAGGTACTGTACCGGCGTTTCGGGATGATCCGTGCAGATAGCGAACTTAACGCCGTGCTTGTGCAGTTTTGCCGCATTCTCTATGCTCTGGTTCACAAGTTCCGGCTTGCATCTGTCCGTAAACAGAGGGCCTATTATACATTCCGCACGCTCGTCCGCAAGTTCGTCCGCGATAAGATGACCGTCCGTTGCGTGGATAAGCACATAATCTATCGCAAACTCCTTTGCAATGCGTATCGCCGTAAACATATCGTCCTGTCTGTGACAGTGGAAATGCGCCTTTACGCGTTTTTCCAGCAGCGGGATAAGGGCTTCGCACTTTATGTCGAACTCCGGGCGCGATGCCTCATCGTCCGTCCCTTTCGTGCGCTCGTATTCTGCCTTATCCTCCATGTACCGGCGGGCTTTCATAAGCTGCTCGCGTATCACCGCGGCAGTCGCCATGCGCGTCATCGGAGACTCGTCCCGGTCGTGATACACGGATTTCGGATTTTCACCCAGCGCGAATTTTATGGAAACAGGGTCTTTTACCACAAGCTTGTCAATGCGTGAACTGCCGTAAGTTTTCATCGCGAGGAAGCTGCCTCCTATGGGGTTTGCGCTTCCGACACCGGTAACCACAGTCCCTATCCCCGCCCGGGCAGCTTCCGAGAAACACAGGTCTGCCGCGTTCACAGCGTCGATGGCGCGCAGGTGCGGGGTTGACGGGTCTGTTTCCTCGTTCACATCGTCTCCCTCAAATCCCAGCCCGTTCTCGATTATCCCTATATGACAGTGCGCATCGACAAACGCGGGATAAACGGTAAGTCCGGAAGCGTCAATGGTATCCCCGGTATCGGTATCTCCGTCAAATTCGTCCATGCTGCCTACAGCGGTGATAACGCCGCCGTTCGTCTCTATGAATCCGCACTCTATGATCCCGTTGTCCTCGGACGCGGTGAAAATGCGGGCATTATAGATTATCATAAGCGCTCCTTTATTCTTGCGATTATCTGCGCGGGCGTTCCCGAAGCATCGATCACGATATCCGCGCGGGCAGTGTATATGGGTCTGCGGGTATCGAACAGCTCCCGCACTTTCTCTTTCGGGTTGTTGTATGCGAGAGGACGGTTCCTGTCGTTCTTTATACGGTCGTAGCAGGTCTGAAAGTCAGCGTCGAGAAAAACGACTTTTCCCGTTTTGCGGGCTGTTCCGGCGGTATTGTCGTTTATTACCGCACCGCCTCCGAGAGCCACAACGCTGTTGTCCGGCATCTCGGCAATATACTTCGCTTCAAGTTCCCGGAAGTGCGGCTCACCGTATTTTTCAAAAATCTCCGGGATCGTCATTTTCTCGTGTTCCACAATATACCGGTCAAGATCTGCGAACGTCATACCGCTTTTCCGCGCAAGTTCCCTGCCGATGCGGGATTTCCCACAACCCATGAAACCGCAGAGATATATCTTCATATCAGCTCCTCCATGTCGGAAATAAGCTGCTTTAGGTCGGATCCCGAAAACTCCGCCCCGTTCCATATCTCCTGAGCCGCGGCAGCCTGCAGCACAAGCATTGCCATTCCGGTCATAGCCGGCTTTCCGAGTTCACGCGCAGTCCTGAACAGCAGCGTCTCTTTCGGATTATACACCACATCGAACACGCATCCGATATGCTGCAAAACGTCCGCCGTACAGGGCATTTTATCGGTTTTCGGGAACATTCCCACAGGGGAAGCGTTTATGAGCAGGTCAAAAGCGCGGGAACTTCCGAGATCGTCCGGCGACAGCACATCGCCGTGTATCACGGCTGTCTTTATGCGCACCCGCGGCATTCTTCCCTTTATGTCAGAAACGGTCTTTTCGGCGTCTGTCAGATAGTCCGGCAGCACCGCGACTGTCACTTCACCGCCCTTGTACGCGGCTTCCGCGGCGATCATTCTCCCCACACCGCCGCAGCCGATGACCAGAACGTGTGAATCCAGCCTCGCACCGAGCATATCTATAGAACGGGTAAAGCCGAACACATCTGTGTTATATCCGACTTTTTCGCTGCCGTTCTTTACGCAGTTCACGGAACCGAAGCGTTCCGCAGAAACATCGAGCCTGTCGCAGTACGGGATAATACCGACTTTGTGCGGGATCGTGGCATTGAAGCCGTCAAACTCCGCAAGCTTCGCATAGTCCGCGTTCAGTTCCTCGGGCGGGATATCGAGCAGTTCATAGCTGCCGTCCACGCCCGCAAGCTGCATAAGTCTGGTGTGTATCTGCGGAGACAGCGAGTGTCCGAGGGGGTGACCGATAAGTGCGTATTTTTTCATGTCATTGCCTTTCTTTGAATAGCTGTTTTGATAACTTTCGGCTGTATAGTTCCATATTCCGTATGCCGGCGGATCAAGCGTCGATAGCTTCGGCAGCCACGCCGTCCAGTGTCTTTTTCACCATACCGGTGAGAGCCTTGCCGGGACCGCACTCGACGAAGCTGTCAATGCCGTCCGCCTGCATGGCGGCAAGCTCCGATGTGAAGCGGACGGGTGAGAAGATGTGGCGGGAAAGGATATCGTGGATATCTGAAAGATCTGTGAGTTTACCGCCGGTAACGTTTGAATAGAACGCCTTTTTCGGTTCACCGATCGGTATATCCTTTATCAGTTCCCCGAATTCCAGCCCGGCTTCTTTCATATACTCACTGTGAAAGGCTGCCGCAACGGCAAGCGGTACCACGCGCTTTGCGCCCTTTTCTTTAAGAATGGCGGAAGCCTTTTCTATACCTGCGTCGCTGCCGGCGATGACGACCTGCGCTTTCGAGTTGTAATTTACCGGAACAACGTAGTCGCCGCCGTCGGAAACGGTTTTGCAGGCTTCCTCGATGACTTCCGGCGAAAGACCGAGTATCGCCGCCATTTTGCCGCCGTTCTTTTTCGCCGCCTTGTCCATGCACGCCGCGCGATGCTTTATCAGCGTGCAGCCGGTCTGCAAATCCACAGCACCGGAACACACGAGCGCCGCATACTCACCGAGGGAGTGTCCCGCAACAGCGTCGAACTCACCGCCGCCCAGTTCATACTTCTTCGCGCAGAGCAGCGACATCGTGAATATCACGGGCTGCGACACGCTTGTGACAGCAAGTTCCTCCGCTGTCCCCTCAAACATGGTCTTTTTCAGATCAAAGCCGAAAATGTCCGTCCCGCAGGCGAATATCTCCTCATAAGCGGCGGGAGATTCGTCGTACAGCTTCTTTCCCATTCCGCTGTACTGTGAGCCCTGCCCCGAAAACAAAAGCGCAGTTGCCATAGTGATTTTTCCTTTCGTGTCGTCTTTTTGCAGTAAAACCCAAAAAAATTATTGTGCGATATTGACAAAAACGGGCGGTACTGTTATAATATAGATATGTATGTGCAGAATTTACACATTTTTTCCATTTCTAATATTATATACTATTTTTTACATAAAATCAATAGGGAACATTCAAAAACCGGTATCTCTTCGGGAGTTTTAAAATGTTCCCGTCGGGGTGTGAGGACAGAATGCGCGGAATAAAAATCATCGGAGCGGGAATGTATGTTCCCGAAACTGTTATAAGCAACGATTGGCTTTCTACGATACTGGACACGAACGACGAGTGGATATACTCGCGTACCGGCATACGGGAACGCCGCATCTCGGTGGATAAGCCGAATTTCTGGATGGCGGAGCAGGCAGCTCTCGCGGCGGTCAGGGACAGCGGTATCGACCCGTCTGAGATCGACCTCGTTCTTGCAGCGACCTGTTCGCCGGATTATTACTATCCCGCATTGTCCTGCCTTGTGCAGCACTCGGTCGGTGCGGTGAACGCTGCCGCGTTCGACATAAACTCGGCTTGCACGGGATTTATAAACGCACTGGACACGGCTTCCCGTTTTCTTGAGGACGGCGACTACCGGAACATACTCGTTGTGGCAAGTGAGCGCCTCGCACCGCACTGCGACTACACCGACCGCACCGCAAGCATTCTCTTCGGTGACGGAGCGGGTGCCGCAGTCGTGACAAAGAGCGGCAAGCCCATGTGGTCATATCTGAGCGCAAAGGGCGATTACTTCAACGCTCTGTACTGCAAGACAGATCACAGCCGTTCCAACTGCCCCCTGCTGAAAGACAGCGATGCTTACCCCGAGGGCATCATAGACAGCGAGGCAAAGACCCATACCCTGCAAATGAACGGCAAGGCGGTCTATAAGTTCGCGGTTGACGCAATGCAGACAGCGGTGACAAAGGTGCTGGAAAAATCGGGGCTGCACACGGAGGATATCGACCTGTATATACCGCATCAGGCAAACGCGCGCATCATCGAAAGCGCAGTCAAGGGCTTGAAACTACCGGAAGACAAGGTATATGTGAACCTCGAAAAGCGTGGCAACACATCAAGCGCCTGTATTCCCACCTGTCTCGCCGAGCTGAAACAGGCAGGACGCATAAAAGACGGAATGAAGATATGTCTCGTAGGCTTCGGAGCAGGACTTACCAGCGGAGCTATCGTTTTTGAGCAGTAACGCGGGAAAGGTTTTCTCCCTCCCATCGACCCCTCCCTCTTTCCAAAGGGCTTTGCTGCTTTGCACTTTTCTTGAAAGGATAACACTGATTATGAAAACAAGAATTACCGAATTGTTAGGAATACAATACCCCATTTTGCAGGGCGGTATGGCGTGGGTAGCGGAAAGCACCCTCGCCGCCGCGGTATCAAACGCCGGCGGCGCAGGTATAATTGCCGGAGGCGCGGCACCTATCGACTATCTGCGCGACCAGATACGCCGTGCAAAAACACTGACTGACAAGCCTTTCGGCGTGAATGTCATGCTGATGAGTCCCAACGCCGAAGACCTCGCACAGCTCGTTATCGACGAGGGTGTTGCGTTCGTTACCACCGGCGCGGGCAATCCCGGCAAATATATGGAAGCTTGGAAAGCCGCAGGTATAAAGGTGATACCCGTTGTGCCGTCTGTGGCTCTCGCAAAGCGTATGGAGCGCTCCGGCGCGGACGCGGTCATTGCCGAGGGAACGGAAAGCGGCGGTCACATCGGTGAGAACACCACTATGTGCCTTGTTCCGCAGGTAGCTGACGCGGTAGAGATCCCCGTTCTCGCGGCAGGCGGAATAGCCGACGGGCGCGGTATAGCCGCTTCGTTCATGCTCGGCGCGGAGGGAGTTCAGGTAGGAACACGCTTCCTCGCAAGCACGGAATGTCAGATACACGAGAACTACAAAAACCTCGTTATAGGCGCAAAAGATACCGACAGCATAGTTACCGGACGTTTCACCGGTCACCCGTGCAGAAATGTAAAGTCGAAGCTCGCAAAGAAGCTCCAGACTTTCGAGAAAGACGGCGGTACGCCGGAGGAGTTCGAGCAGATATCCGCCGGTTCTCTGCGCAAGGCTGTTGTTGACGGAGACCTCGAAAACGGCTCTTTCATGTGCGGCGCGATAGCCGGTATGGTAAATGATATAAAGCCGTGCAAAGAGATAGTAGAAGAGATGTTTACACAGGCGGAAAAACTGTTGAAAAGAGATTAAAGAACACATACAAAGGAGATAAGGAAATTGTCCGATTTAGTTATTGTTGAGTCGCCCGCAAAGGCCAAGACGATCAAAAAGTATCTCGGCAAAGACTTTGAAGTTGTAGCGTCGGTGGGACATATACGCGACCTGCCGAAGTCCAAACTCGGAGTTGACATCGAACACAACTTTGAGCCGCAGTACGAGAACAAGCGTGAAAAATCGGCGCTGATAAAGGAACTGAAAGCGCAGGCGAAAAAAGCCGATACCGTCTATCTCGCAACCGACCCGGATCGTGAAGGAGAAGCGATATCGTGGCACCTCGCCCATGTTCTCGATCTCGACGGCAGCAAGCCGATACGCGTAACGTTCAGCGAGATAACAAAGTCCGGCATACAGACCGGAATGTCCGCTCCCCGAAGCATAGATATGGATCTGGTGAACGCCCAGCAGGCGCGCCGCATACTCGACCGCATCGTTGGCTATAAGCTGAGTCCGTTCCTTTGGAAAAAGGTGCGCCGCGGGCTGTCGGCAGGACGTGTGCAGTCTGTGGCAGTGCGGCTGATAGTTGACCGCGAAAACGAGATCAAAGCTTTCCAGTCGCAGGAATACTGGACAATAGACGCAAAACTACACGGAACGGCATCAAAACGGCAGTTCCCGTCAAAACTCACCGAGATCGACGGCAAGAAAGCCGAACTGAAAACAAAGGAAGAGACCGACAAGATCCTCGAATATCTGAAAGACAAGGATTTTATTGTCACTTCTATCAAGAAGTCGGTGCGCAGGAAGCAGCCGGCTCCGCCGTTCACTACCTCAACGCTCCAGCAGGAGGCTTCGCGCCGCCTGTCTTTCAATGCGCGCCGTACCATGAAGACCGCGCAGGAACTTTACGAGGGCGTTGAGCTTGAAGGGCGCGGAGCTGTCGGACTTATAACCTACATGAGAACCGACAGTCTGCGAATTTCGGAAGAGGCGCAGAAAGCTGCCGCCGAGATGATAAAGCAGCGCTTCGGCGACGAGTACGTCCCCGCAAAGCCGCGTGTTTACAAGTCCCGCAGCAACGCGCAGGACGCGCATGAGGCGATACGTCCCTCTACCATAGATATAACCCCCGACGAGATAAAGTCGAGCCTTACCTCCGACCAGTATAAGCTCTACAAGCTTATCTGGGAGCGCTTCATGGCAAGCCAGATGGAGAACGCTCTGCTTGACTCGGCGGCAATAGATATAAAGGCAGGAAACTGCCTGTTCAAGACTACCGGCTTCACAGTGAAGTTCGACGGCTTCACGCGGCTGTACGAGGAAAGCTCGGACACCGCAAGCGAAGAAGGCGGAGCTATCCCGAAGCTTACCGAGGGCGAGAAGCTTACCGTGACCTCTCTGCTGGGCAACCAGCATTTCACCCAGCCGCCTCCGCGCTACACCGAGGCAAGTCTCATCAAGGCTCTGGAGGAAAACGGCATCGGCAGACCTTCCACCTACGCGCCGACCATAACCACCATTCTTGACCGTCACTACGTCGAGCGTGAGCAGAAGCAGCTCAAACCTACGCCCTTGGGCGATGTAATAACCGACTTGCTCAAAGACCACTTCGAGAACATTGTCGATACTAAGTTCACTGCCCAGATGGAGGGCAATCTCGATAAGGTCGAGGAGGGCAAGAGCGAGTGGTATGAAGTTCTGAAAAACTTCTACGGCGATTTCGCGGCAACTCTCGATAAAGCGGAGCACGACATGGAGGGCAAGCGCGTCAAGGTGCCGAACGAGCCTACCGATATAATCTGCGAGAAGTGCGGACGGCACATGGTCATAAAGATAGGACCTTACGGCAAGTTCCTCGGCTGCGAGGGCTTCCCGGAATGCAAGAATACAAAGAAGATAGTAAACGAGACCGAGGGTAAATGCCCGAAGTGCGGCAAGAAAATGCTCGCGAAGAAGAGCAAGAAAGGCAAACCTTTCTTCGGCTGCGAGGATTACCAGAACTGCGGCTTTATGACGTGGGATACCCCTGTGTCGGACGTTTGCCCGCAGTGCGGCTCCACGCTGTTCAAGAAAGCGGGCAAAAAAGGCAAGCTGTACTGCGCGAAGGAAGGCTGCGGCTACGAAGCGGAAAGCAGCGGCGATGAGAGCTGATGTTATAGGCGCGGGACTTGCGGGCTGTGAAGCGGCATGGGCGCTTGCACAGCGCGGAGTTCAGGTAACGCTGTACGAGATGAAGCCGGCGAAGAAGTCCCCCGCTCACAGATATGACGGGTTCGCGGAGCTTGTGTGCAGCAATTCGCTGAAAGCCTCCCGTGTCGGCAGTGCCGCGGGTATGCTGAAAGAAGAGATGCGGATGCTCGGCTCGCTGACAATGGAAGCCGCCGCGCATACCGCAGTTGAAGCAGGCGGCGCTCTTGCGGTGAACCGCACGGATTTCTCGGACTACGTCACCGAAAAAATACGCTCGCACCCGCTTATAACCGTGGTCGAGAGCGAGGTCACGGAGTTTCCGGATAAAAACACGGTGATAGCTACGGGTCCGCTCACAAGCGAAGCATTTGCCGAGACTATATACGGCAGGCTGGGCGGTGCGCTGAGCTTCTACGACGCGGCTGCTCCCATAGTCACCGCCGACAGCATAGATATGTCAAAGGCTTTCCTCGCTTCCCGGTATGACAAGGGAGGCGCGGACTACATAAACTGCCCCTTTGACCGCGCGGAGTACGAGACTTTCTATAACGCGCTGATAACTGCGGAGACAGCTCCGCTTCATGAATTTGAAGATCTTACGGTGTATGAGGGCTGTATGCCGGTGGAAGTGCTTGCGAAGCGCGGCGCGGACAGCGTCCGCTACGGCTGCATGAAGCCGGTGGGTCTTACCGACCCGCGCACCGGAAAACGCCCCTATGCCGCGGTGCAGCTCCGGAAAGAGAACCGCGAGGGTACGCTTTACAATATCGTGGGATTTCAGACGAACCTGAAATTCGGAGAGCAGAAGCGGGTCTTCGGGCTTATCCCGGGACTGGAGAATGCCGAGTTCATGCGGTACGGTGTGATGCACAGGAACACTTTCCTGAACTCACCCAAGCTGCTGGACAGCGGGTTTATGCTGAAGGGCAGCGAAAACCTGTTCTTCGCGGGACAGATGACCGGAGTGGAAGGCTATACCGAAAGTGCCGCCAGCGGGATAGTCGCGGGCATAAATCTTTACCGTGCGCTGAACGGACAGGAACACCTCGCGCTCCCGCAGACCTGCATGATCGGAGCGCTTGCAAGGCACGTCAGCACAGAGAATGAAAACTTCCAGCCGATGGGCGCAAACATGGGCATTCTCCCGGAACCGGAAACACATATAAAAAGCAAGCAGGAGCGGTATGAAGCTGTCGCACTGCGAGGAATAAATGACCTTAAAAACATTCTTGAATGAAAGGAACTTCAAAATGGTTGTACTGATAACAGGCGCATCGCAGGGAATAGGCGAGTGCATTGCAAAGAGACTTGCTAAGGACGGCTGGGACATCGCGATAAACTACTACCCCACAAATGACGACAGGGTGAAAGCCGAAAAGGTAGCCGAAGCCTGCCGTGAGAGCGGCGTTAAAGCAGAGATATTCCCGGCTGACGTGTCGGATTTCGGACAGTGCGCGGAAATGGTCAAGGCGGTCAGGGACGCGTTCGGAAGCATAGACGGACTTGTGAACAATGCCGGCATCACAAAGGATACCCTGCTCACACTCATGAGCGAGGAGCAATATGACCAGGTCATAGCGGTCAACCAGAAATCCGTGTTCAACATGATGAAGCCCGTTGTGAAGATAATGATGAAGCAGAAACACGGCGCGGTAGTCAACATGGCGTCGGTTGCGGGACTTTACGGCAACCCCGGTCAGTTCAACTACTCGGCATCGAAAGCTGCTATAATCGGTATGACCATGACAGCCGCAAAGGAAGTCGGCGCGCGCAATATCCGCGTGAACGCCGTGGCTCCGGGACTTATCAAGACTCCCATGACAGACAAGCTCACCGACGAGCAGAAAGCAAAGATATTCGAGCAGGTAGCAATGAAGCGCTTCGGCGAAGTGGAAGAGATAGCGTCCGTAGTGGCGTTCCTGCTTTCAGACGATGCTTCCTACGTTACCGGACAGACTATAGAAATAAGCGGCGGACTTTCAATGTGAGCCGTCCCGCAGAGGAACAGGAGACAATATGAGAAGAGTAGTTATAACCGGGCTCGGCATACTCAGCCCGATAGGAAATACCGTCGATGAGTTCTGCGCGAACCTCAAAGCCGGAAAGCACGGATTCACGCTGGAAAGCTGGTTCCCCGGACAGACAGAGGAAAAGAACGTCGTTGCAAAAGTAAAGAACTTCGACGTGTCCGAATACATCGACAAGAAGGAGGCACGGCGTACCGACCCCGTGACGCAGTATGCTGTGTATGCCTCAAAAAAGGCACTGGAGGACGCGGGAACAGACTTCTCCGACATCGACCCATATAAGCGCGGAGTTATCATAGCAAGCGGTATCGGCGGTATCCAGACCACCGAGGAGCAGGTCCTCAACTACCACAACAAGGGCAACGGACGTGTTTCCGTGTTCACGATACCTATGATGATAGGCAACATGGCTCCCGGAGTCGTGGCGATAAAGACAGGCTTCAAGGGCGTGAATTACACGATAGTTTCCGCCTGCGCGTCGTCAACTCACGCAATAGGCGAGGCGTTCAGAATGATAAAGCACGGCTATCTCGACTGCGCCATAGCAGGCGGTTCAGAGGCGTGCAGCATCGGATTCGCTCAGGCAGGCTTCAACAATATGCACGCCATTACGCGGAGCACCGACCCCGACCGCGCTTCGATACCGTTCGACAAGGAACGCTCAGGCTTCGTTCTCGGTGACGGCGCGGGTATCGTGATACTTGAAGAATATGAGCACGCTGTAAAGCGCGGTGCGAAAATATACGCGGAAGTTGCCGGCTACGGCGCTACCTGTGACGCATACCATGAGACCAGTCCCGACCCGGAGGGCGAGGCAGGCGCAAAAGCTATGGAGTTCGCAGTCGCGGAAGCCGGAGTTTCCCCGGAGACCATAAACTACTGCAATGCCCACGGTACTTCCACGAAGATGAACGACGCTACCGAGACCAAGGCGCTGAAAAAAGCTTTCGGAGAGCACGCCTACAAAATGGCGGTGAACTCAACGAAGTCCATGACCGGACATCTTCTCGGTGCTGCCGGAGGACTTGAAGCCGTGGCAGTCGCGCTTCAGATGACAAACGGATTTGTTCATGCGACAGTCGGACTTTCCGTTGACGACGAGGAATGTGATCTCGACTGCTGCAATGGCAGCGCGAGAGAAATGAAGATCACCGGCGCGATAAGCAATTCACTGGGATTCGGCGGACACAACGCTACGCTGTGCTTCCTGCCCGCTGACAGATAACGGAGGAGAAACGATGCAGTACGAACATGGCGAGCTGCTCGGTGCAGCTAAAGAATACATCGAACTCATGAAAGAAAGCGGGCTTGGGTACTTCCGCATAAAGAACGATAAGTTTGAGATAGAACTCGGCGAAAAGCAGCCACACATGGCACCACCTCCCCCCATGCCGCCAATGACATTCGCGGGACAGCAGCCTTTTCAGCAGTTACCGCCCCAGCCGGGTCAGGATCCCGCGGCGAAGTGTGAGCCTAAGAGCGGAAATGTGATGAACTCCCCGATAGTCGGCACGTTCTACGCTGCTCCGTCACCTGAGAAGGCTCCGTTTGTGCATATCGGCAAGCAGGTTTCAAAAGGCGACGTGCTGTTCATTATAGAGAGCATGAAGCTTATGAACGAGGTCACGAGCGAATACGACGGAGTCGTAGCAGAGATATATGTCGAGGACGGCGAGACCGTCGAGTTCGGTCAGCCGATAATGCGTATAGAATAAGGGGAAAGCAATGAAACTTGATATAGAGCAGATAAAGGAAATTATCCCGCACCGCGACCCGTTCCTGCTGATCGACGAGATCGAGGAGATCGAGGAGGGCAAGCGCGCTGTGGCGCTCAAGCACGTCAAAGCGGACGACTTCTGGTTCAGGGGGCATTTCCCGGATTACCCGGTAGTCCCCGGCGTGCTGATACTTGAGATGCTTGCGCAGACCGGTGCCGTGGCAATGCTTATGCAGCCCGAAAACAAGGGAAAGATCGGATTCTTCGGCGGAGTAAAGGAAGCGAAGTTCCGCAGGCAGGTAGTCCCCGGTGACACGCTGCGTCTCGAAGTCGAGATAATAAAAGTAAAAGGTCCCGTAGGCATCGGAAAAGGCATCGCCACGGTGAACGGCGAAAAAGCCTGCACCGCCGAGATATCATTCGCAATAAAATAAAAAGGGAACCTCTGAACGGAAGAAAGTTTATGATCGATAAAATACTTATTGCAAACCGCGGCGAGATCGCGCTGAGAGTTATCCGCGCCTGCCGCGAGCTTGGAGTACAGACCGTGGCGGTCTATTCCACCGCCGACAGGAACGCTCTTCACGCGCAGATAGCGGATCAGTCCGTCTGTATCGGCGGCGCGAGAAGCACAGACAGCTACCTGAACACCCGCGCTATCCTCGCCGCCTGCGAAATAACCGGCGCACAGGCTATCCACCCGGGTTTTGGATTTCTGTCCGAAAGCAGCCGTTTCGTTCGGCTGTGCAATAAATGCGGCATCAAGTGGATAGGCCCCGGCGCGGAAGCAATGGACGCAATGGGCGACAAAGCAAACGCGAAAGCCACCATGATAAAAGCGGGAGTCCCGGTAGTCACAGGCTCCGACGGCATTGTGGAAAGCCTTGATGAAGCAAAGCGTATTTCCGCGGAAATAGGTTACCCTGTCCTTGTGAAAGCAAGTGCCGGCGGCGGCGGACGCGGTATCCGGCGCGCGGACAGCGAGAACGAGCTTGAAGCCGCCCTCACAGCCGCAAAGCAGGAAGCCCTGCGGTTCTTCGGCAACGATGAGGTTTACATCGAAAAGTTCATAGTTGACCCGCGCCATGTCGAAATACAGGTACTCGCCGACGAACATGGCAATGTTATACATCTCGGTGAGCGCGACTGCTCCTGCCAGCGCCGCAATCAGAAAGTGCTGGAGGAATCCCCAAGTCCCATAATGACACCGGAGCTGCGCGAAAGAATGGGCGAAGCCGCCGTGAAAGCGGCAAAAGCCTGCGGCTACTGCAACGCGGGAACTGTGGAGTTTCTCGTTGACAAGGACAGAAACTTTTACTTCATGGAAATGAACGCCCGCATACAAGTGGAACACCCGGTCACCGAAATGGAAACGGGCATAGACCTGATAAAGCAGCAGATACTTATTGCAAGCGGCGAAGAGCTGAAAATCAAGCAGCAGGACGTGCATATCTGCGGACATACGATAGAGTGCCGCATAAATGCCGAGGATCCGAAAAACAACTTCCGCCCCTGTCCCGGAAAGATAGAGTCCATACACGTTCCCGGCGGCTTCGGTGTCAGAATAGATACCGCGGCTTATCAGGGCTACGAGATCCCGCAGTTCTACGACAATATGATCGCAAAGCTGATAGTACACGGACAGGACAGAGCGGAAGCGATAACTAAAATGCGCGTCGCACTGGGAGAAATGCTGATCGAGGGCGTGCAGACGAACATAGATTACCAGCTTGCGCTTCTGCGTGACGAGGACTTTATAAACGGGGATTTCGATATCGGCTTCCTCAACCGGAAAGATTTTTCCTGAAACAAGGGGATAAATTATGGCATTAGAAGATCTTTTCAAGGTCGTTAAAGACAGGTCAATGGCTGATACCAAGCCAAAAACCGACACAAAACAGAAAAAGCCCGCCCGCGGCGTTGAGATTCCTAAGGGGCTGCTGTTCAAATGCCCGCGCTGCGGAACCGTGGTTTACCGCGACGAGTTTGAGCGCAGCAGATCCGTCTGCACCGCCTGCGGATATCATTCACGGATCAATTACCGTGAACGGCTTGAAATGACGGCGGACAAGGACACGTTTGAGGAACTTGACGCGGGTCTTACATCGCTGAACCCTATCGACTTTCCCGGTTATGAGGAAAAGATAGAGGAGCTGCAAAAAAGCTGCGGCATGAAAGAAGCCGTTGTTACCGGTGTCTGTAAGATACACCGCTACAAATGCGTTATCGGGATCATGGACAGCAACTTCATGATGGCAAGCATGGGCAGCGTGGTAGGCGAGAAGATAACACGCGCTTTCGAGTACGCGACGGAGCATAAGCTTCCCGTTGTGCTGTTCACGGCTTCCGGCGGCGCAAGAATGCAGGAGGGTATCATCTCCCTCATGCAGATGGCAAAAACTTCGGGAGCAATAGCGCGTCACAGCGAGGCAGGACAGCTTTACGTCACAGTTATGACAGATCCGACTACAGGCGGCGTTACCGCTTCTTTCGCAAGTCTCGGCGATATCATAATCGCGGAACCGAAAGTGTTGATCGGATTTGCCGGCAGACGTGTTATCGAGGGTACCATAAAACAGAAGCTTCCGGACGATTTCCAGTCGGCGGAGTTCATGCTGGAAAACGGTTTTGTCGATATGATAGTTGAGCGCAGGATAATGCGTCCCACGCTTTCAAAAATATTCCGCACCCACGGTTACACCCGCACCGAGGAATACAGGGGAGGTGCAGCGAAATGAGCAGTCTTACCGCAACACAGCGTCTCGCGCTGATACGCGAGAAAGGCAGACCCACCGTGCGGGACTACATACCCGCTTTGTTCAACAACTTTCTGGAGCTGCACGGAGACCGTCATTTCGGCGATGACGCCGCGATAATCGGCGGTATCGGAATGTTCGATTCCTCCCCCGTGACCGTGATAGCGCAGGTAAAAGGCCGCAATTTAGACGAAAACAAACATTCAAACTTCTCGATGCCGCACCCGGAGGGCTACCGCAAGGCTCTGAGACTTGCAAAACAGGCGGAGAAGTTCCACAGACCCGTGATATGCCTTGTTGACACGCCCGGCGCGTTCTGCGGCATAGAAGCCGAGAAACGCGGACAGGGAGAAGCTATCGCACGCAACTTAATGGAGTTTATGACGCTGAAAACGCCGATAATCTCCATAGTTCTCGGCGAGGGCGGCAGCGGCGGCGCACTCGCGCTCGCGGTATGCGACGAGCTTGCAATGCTTGAAAACGCGCTGTACTCGGTCATATCCCCGCGCGGATTCGCATCGATACTTTGGAAAGACGCGTCCCGTGAATCGGAAGCAGCCGAGCTTATGAAGATAACCGCCGAGGATCTGCTGCGCTTCGGAGTCTGCGAGCATATCATAGAGGAACCGGAGGGCGGTGCGCACATAGACCCCGGACTCACCACCGAAAACATAGCCGAGTATATCTCGGAAGCCCTCCCGCGGCTCAAGGCTGTACCAACCGAGGAGCTTCTGAACAGACGTTATGATAAATTCCGCAGAATAGGCGTTTTTGCGGAGGAAAGCGGCATCTGACAGACCGCCGGGTTTGTGCGGTATGCCTAAAATGCAGTATGCGTTTTGTGTAAAAATGCCGATTTTTTAAAAAATGCAAAAAGCTATTGATTTTTTGAAAACTATCATTTATAATGGTAACAGTTGATATTAATACAAATCACACGGAGGCAATAATTATGATTTTTGACAAGGTAAAAAGCATTATCGTTGACCAGCTCGACGTTGACGAGGATAAGGTAACATTAAATTCCAATATTCAGGACGATCTCGGCGCTGATTCGCTGGATATCGTTGATCTTGTAATGAGCTTCGAGGACGAATTTGATCTCGAGATTCCCGACGATCAGGTAGAGAACATCAAGACTGTCGGTGACGTTGTAAAGTATATAGAGGATAACACAGAAGATAACTGATCCCGTATATTGTTCATCAATGAGCGGCATAATAGCGTATCTGTCAAAGGCTGTACCTTCCCGTACAGCCTTTTCGTATTTCAGAGCTAAGCCCGGACAACGCTTTTCATAATACGGACGAAATTCTCTTGTCATTGACAAATACGCAGATACATATTATAATAGTAAAACAAAGCTTGTCAGTAAAGGCGGGGATCTAAGATCGACATATTGATATTTATACTTAACAGCGTACTCCTCGGTGTGGGACTTGCCATGGACGCATTCTCCGTCTCGCTTGCGAACGGTCTGAACGAACCGGGTATGAAGCGCGGAAAGTTTTTCCTGACAGCCGGGACTTTCGCGTTCTTTCAGGCGTTTATGCCGATGCTCGGCTGGGTATGCGTTCATACCGTAGTCACCGTTTTTGAAGCATTTCAAAGCTTTATCCCGTGGATAGCGCTTGTGCTGCTTTTGTTCATTGGCGGAAAGATGATATACGACAGCATACGCGGCAAAGATGATAGTGCGGAGGAAGCCGCCGGAGTAGGGATACGCGGGCTTATGCTTCAGGGAATTGCAACCTCCATCGACGCGCTCTCGGTCGGATTCACAATTGCGGAATATGACGCGCTTTCGGCACTTACCGCCTCTCTGATGATCGCGGCGGTAACATTCGTGATCTGCGCGGCAGGACTTGAGATCGGAAAACGCTTCGGCATGAAATTTGCCGGAAAAGCACAGATACTCGGCGGCATTATCCTTATCGGGATAGGGATCGAGATCTTTGTCACCGGCATGATATAAAAAAGCCGCAGACTCTTTTTTCAGAGTCTGCGGCTTCAGTCTATCGAAAAAGGAACTTTTTCGATAGACGTCCTACGCGGACAGCGCCAGCCTACGCGGCTGGATCGCGCCAGCGTGACGCTGGACCCATACCGTTTCACGGAGATTCGAACATCTGCGAAAAGAAAAAGACTTTATTGACAAACAGAAGCCGCAGACTCTTTTTTCAGAGTCTGCGGCTTTTGGTTATGCGAATGATCCGACTTATTTCTCAATAGCCTCTGTGCGGTAGATGAACTTGACGTTTCCGCTGCCGCCGGTGAATGTTTCATAATCCTTTGATACATCAGACACTGCGTTGAAGCGGTCTATAATGCTGCCGAGGTCGCCGTCAACGAGAGTTATGATCTTGCTGATACCCTCATCGTTGAACTTGCGGCAGCCGTCGGAAAGCTGCTCCGAACCGTCCGCAAGCTGAGTGATACCGTCTATGAGCGCGGGAACTCCAGCGTCAAGCTGAGCTATGCCGTCATAAAGCTGCCCGGAACCGTCCGCAAGCTGCGCTGTACCGGTGCTGAGTTCGCCAAGACCGCTGTTTACCTGCTTTGCGCCGTCAGCCGCCTGAGCGACACCGTCGGTGTACTGCGCAAGCCCGGTATAGAACGTGTTGTAGCTGTCAAGCTGAGTTTTCAGTTCGTGAAGCTTCGCAACACCCTCCTTTGCGGTCGCAAGACCCGCTTTTATCTTGTCCTGTACTTCCTTTGAATTGAAGTTCTCGTCGATAAGTTCAGCGATCTTTTCATCGGTAGTCTTGGCGATTATCGCCTTTACCTCGTCGGACTGCATCTGCTGATCGAGAGCAGCCTGCGCCTGCGCCTTTACCTCGGCTGTCTGCATCTGCTGACCGACTGCCGCTTCGATCTGCGCCTTTACTTCGTCGGTCTGCATCTGCTGTTCAAGTGCCGCTTCAAGCTGTGCCTTCACTTCGTCACTCTGCATCTGCATATCAACAGCGGCGTTGATCTTAGCCTGTGCGGATTCATCTATCATTCCGGCTTCAATGCCCTGCTGATACTGTTCGGCAGTCATTCCCTGCGCTGCAAGCACACCCTCAAGCACCTTTGCTTTGACAGCCTCGCTCACTTTTCCGGAAACTGTCTGCTTTACGGCTTCGGTAACTTTCTCTGTGACCGCCGCCTTAACGCCCTCGTCCACCTTAGCGGAGACCTGCTCGCGGACAGCCTTTGTGACTTCGGCTTCGACCTTTCCGCGGTTGGCTTCCACTGCTTCGGTGACCTGTTTCATTGCGGTATCATTGGCGGTTTTCAGAACATCGCCGCCGTCGAGAGAAGCTATGATCTTATCGAGAGTTTCCGCATAGTTGTCTATCGTGAGCTTATAGCCTGTGATACCTGCGGCTTCAAGCTGAGTGTTCGCCATATCGAGCAGCGAGTTGAACACCTGTTCGCTGCCGGCAGTGAGAGTCGCGTTGTTGGAAACGAGAGTGTCCAGACCTGCGGAAAGCTGCGTCGAGCCGGTGTAAAGCTGCGCCGCACCGTCGTTGGCAGCCGTGATACCGTCTTTCAGCTGACCCGCACCGTCGTAGAGAGCGCCCACACCGTCTGTAAGTGCGGAGGACTTGTCGAGGAGTTCCGCAAGTCCGTCACGAAGCTGATCGGAGCCGTCCATGAGCTTATTCATAGCGTCGCTTAGCTTGTCGATATCCTCGGTAAGTGTCTTTTCTTCGTCGCCGAGATCAAGCTTTAAATTGTTGAATACCTCGTTGGTTGCGACAGTTACAGTGTTCGTAAGCTCGAAATCCGTAACGTCCGCCGATACCTCGAAATATTCCGGGATCTCGACCTTTTCGGTGTCAAGGCTCTCGGAAAGTCCGGGGAACGCCGTACCGACAACGAATGTGCGGTCACCGTCATCGACGGTCTTGCCGTTTGTTACCTCAACATTGCGGAAATGCTCATTATCGAGCATCATGCCGGTTATAGCTGCGAAAGGAACGTATATTTTAATTTTCTCTCCGTTTATTGTCTTTTCTTCCGACTTGTTATTTGTATAGTCGAATCTGATCGTTACCTTTCCGCTCTTTCCGGCAAGCTCGGAGGGTGAAATTTCCGTACCGTTGAGGGTATATGTCACCGACATTCCTATCGGCAGTTCACCGTTCGAAGTTCCCTGATAGTAGATATCGCTTCCTGCCGCGTTCCATGTTCTCTCGCCGCCGTTCTCGGAGAACGTCTCATCGCCCTTGACGTTGGTAACGCCGGTGAGCGAGGAAGTCTCTGTGAGTGTGTTCTCAGCGCCGGGATTCCTGAGGTGATCGCTCACTATTACCTTGTTTGTGCTGCCGTTCGCGTTCGCAAGCACATAGACCGTTTCGTCCTTCTGCGGTTCGTCCTCGTTCTTTGCGTCTGCTTCTTCTACAGCGGTTTCCGTAGGTTCCGGTGCGCTTTCATTGTTTTCGCTGACCGCGTAAGCCGCCGTAGCTCCGACTGCCCCCGCCAGCATTGTGCAGGCTGCTATATAAGATATCTTTTTGATAAGTGACTGTTTCATAATTATCTTCCTTTCGTAACTCAAATTGTTCAGTGACTGTGCAGCAGCTTTCCGCTGTTTCTGTGTGTGCTATCGGCTGAAATCCCACTCATTCCAAGTGTTGTATGTCTTATGAGTGCGTCGCAGAGCATGAGCAGTGCGGGAAGTATGAAGATGACGCATACCATGCTTATCACCGCGCCGCGTGCCATTAACATACACATGGAGCTGATTATGTCGATATCCGAGTAAACCGCAACTCCGAATGTCGCAGCAAAGAGTCCCATACCGCTGACGATTATGGAGGGGATAGATGTTGCAAGTGCGGTCATTACCGCGCTGTGCTTATCCGCGCCGCCTATGCGCTCAGACTTGTATCTCGTTGTCATCAGTATCGCGTAATCGACTGTCGCGCCAAGCTGTATCGTGCTTATGCAGATAGGAGCGATGAACGGCAGCGACTGACCGAAGTAATGCGGAAGTCCGAGGTTGATGAATGTCGCAAGCTCTATGACCGCGATAAGTATGAACGGGAGAGAGATCGACTTCTCGACGACCGCGATTATAACGAATATCGCGAGTATCGAGACTGCGCTCACTACCTTGAAGTCATGACCGGTAGTTTCGATCATATCCTTTGTGCAGGGCGCTTCACCTATCAGCATACCGCCCTCGTCGTACTTCTTCAGTATGACGTTCAGTTCGTCAAGCTGCTTGTTTACTGCGTCGCTTGCCACCTTGTATTCTGAGTTCACCAGCACAAGTTCCCACTTGTTGCTGATGAGCGTTTCTTTCAGTCTGTCCGGTATCACTTCTTCCGGAACGAGAGGACCCACAACGCTTTCAAGTCCGAGGACGTACTTTACGCCGTCCACCTTCTCCATTTCGTTCATCATCGAACGAACGTTCTTTGCGCTTATATCGGAGTCCACCAGCAACATATGTGTAGAAGCGATATCGAAGTTATCACGGAGCTTGCTGTTCGCGATAACGTAGTCGATGTCTTCCGGCAGGCACTCTCCGAGGTCGTAGTAAACCTCGTCATTGGTCTTTGAGTAGCCGTAGTAAGCCGGGAAAAGAAGTATCGCAAATACCGCGATAAATACGGGGAACACCTTTGTGATGCCCTTTGCGAGACCGCTCATGTCGGGTATCAGCGAACGGTGCTTTGCAGCTTGTAAAGGCTTGTCGAGCAGAAGTATCAGTGCCGGAAGAACTGTCACGCAGCCGATCACTCCGAGCAGAACGCCCTTTGCCATTACTATTCCGAGGTCTGCGCCGAGGGTGAATGACATGAAGCAGAGAGCAATGAAACCCGCTATCGTCGTTACCGAGCTTCCGAGAACGCTTGTGAGCGTTTCGTGTATCGCCTCAGCCATTGCTTCCTTGTGGTCGTCAATGGTCGTGAGCTTTTCGTTGTAGCTGTGCCAGAGGAATATGGAGTAGTCCATAGTTACCGCAAGCTGTAATACCGCCGAAAGAGCCTTGGTGATGTAGCTTATCTCGCCCATGAAGTAGTTGGTGCCGAGGTTGAGCAGTATCATCATTCCGATACTTGCGAGGAACACGAACGGAACCAGCCAGCTGTCGAGGAACAGCATCATCGCGAGGCAGGCGAGAGCAACCGCGATACCGACATATATCGGTTCTTCCTTTTCGCAGAGGTCTTTGAGGTCTGTCACCAGAGCGGACATTCCCGAAACGAACGCCTGCTTGCCGGCAGCCGCGCGCACATTGCGGATAGCGTCCATGGTCACGTCCTCGGAAGTGCCGCTGTCGAAGAATACCGCCATCATCGTGGCATTGCCGTTGTTGAAAGCGCTGTATATCTTGTCGGGGAGCATTTCCTTCGGTATCGAAAGATCGGCGAGACTTTCGTAGCAAAGCACCGTGTCAACGTGCTCTATACCTTTTATTTCCTCGGCAAGAGCCGCGATGTCCTTTCCGGGCATATCCTCCATGACGATGAATGAGAAAGCGCCTTTGCCGAACTCATTCATAAGCTCTTCCTGTCCTATCACCGTTTCCATGTCCGACGGCAGGTAGTCGAGCATATCGTAGTTTATTCTTGTGCCGATCATACCGAGCAGCGCAGGCACCATAAGTACCAGAGTCACTATCAGTATCGGCACACGGTACTTTACGACCGCGTTTGAGAATTTCATAACTTTTCTTCCTTTCTGAGTTATTAATGGTTATGCGCGGGGGAGACTGTGATAACGTCGTCCGGCATCTGG
Organism: Ruminiclostridium sp.; assembly: GCA_017941355.1. Taxonomy (GTDB): domain Bacteria; phylum Bacillota; class Clostridia; order Oscillospirales; family Ruminococcaceae; genus Ruminiclostridium_E. The sequence continues at coordinate 32,020 of JAGAWN010000124.1, forward strand.
TTCTTCACTATCTTTACCGCCGTGAGCACCGTTATCAGGTTAAGCACGCCTTCCGCTATGAGTGATATACCGAGTATCACCGCGACTACCGAAGCGCTTCCAACGGGGTTTATTATGAGGAAGAATCCCGCTGTCCCGCTGAGCAGTGCCGCCGCGAGTATCAGCCACCACTTGCCGACCCCGAACAGCCTTGCGTCCAGTGCAGTCTGTATTTTGAGCAGTCCGTCCGCAAGTACGCAGATACCGAATACCGCGCCTATGATCCCCATGAACAGTTCCGGTCTTACCGCCGTTGTGACTCCGAGTATCACAAGCAGTATGCCCTCCGCAAGATCATGCTGGAACGCGAGCCTGAACAGGTCTTTCGAGAAGTAGCTGACCAGCTTTACCGCTCCGAATATCGCTGCAGATATTCCCATTATGCTGCACATCGTTTCCGCGAATGTTTCCGGCGCCGCCGTAAGTACGCAGCCCAGCGCTATCAGCGCTCCGGACATTACAATGTAGCTTATCTTTGCGGCTCTCATAGGTATTACCGATCTCATACCGCCGCCCCCTTTCTGTTTACATCTGCATTATATCACGGTTCGCGCAAAAAGAAAACGGTCAATTATCCTGTCCGTGTACAAAACTCATACACGGCAGAGTAAACTGACCGAATTTTTGGCATTATATGTTCCTGTGTTCAAAATTTGGGCAGCAGGGGGGTGAATGCCCAAAATCTGAAAAAATTAACGATTTTCTCCTATTACCACCCTGTCAAGTCCCGAATAGTCTTTCACTGTCTCCGGGAGCAGTCCCGCGTCCCGCATTATCTCCGAGACTGCCGCAGCCTGTGTCTCACCGATCTCGACAGCCATGAAGCCGCCGCTTTTCAGCCGCCCTGCCCATGCGGGGATAATAGCCCGGTAGAAGTCCAGCCCGTCCGAGCCGCCCGCAAGCGCGGTCTCCGGCTCATGTGACACCTCCCGCTGGAGCGAAAGCATCTCCGCGTCCGTCAGATACGGCGGATTTGACAATATCGCGTCGAATGTCACTCCGGGGAACAGCGTCCCGTCCCGCGCGTCCGCCTGCACCGCTGTAACAACGGCATTGTTGAGTGCGATGTTGCGGGTCAGATATCCGAACGCCGCATCGTACATCTCCACGGCATAGCACTTTGCGCCTGTTTTCAGCGCGATGCTGATCGGTATGCAGCCGGTACCGCTGCATAAGTCAAGCACTGTACTCCCTCTGTCAAGCCGCTGCACCGCGATATCCGCCAGCAGTTCTGTCTCCGGGCGCGGGATAAGCACACCCTCTCCTACATAAAACGGATAACCGTAAAACTCCCACTTTCCGAAGATGTACTGGAGCGGTTCTCCGGCAATACGGCGGGAGACTGCCGCGTCTATCGCCGCGAGAGCGCTGCCGGACAGCTCCCCGCCTATAAGAGCGGCGCTTCCGGCATATTCGCGTATTATTTCCCGCGCCTCGAAGGCAGGGTCAAAGACCCCCGCCGAAGCGAGGGTCGAAGCTATACTTTTCAGTTTTTCCTGAGACTTTACCATTTGTCGCTCTCCTTGTCGTCGGGAATGACCGCCTGCATGGCTTTGATAGCGGCTTCTATCTCCTTTTCGTCAGGCTCCTTTGTGGTGAGCCGCTGGAGCGCAAGTCCCGGTGCGGAGATCACGCGGGTCACGGGGTTGTCGTAGCGTCCCGCAAGGCGGATCACCTCATACGAAACTCCGACAATGACCGGCAGAAGCAGTATCTTGCTCGACACGCGGAGTATCATCGCCACAGCGGAGGACACGCCGAAGGTGTCAATGAACATCTGGTTAGTTATCGGGAATATCGAATAGATGAGAATGCTTATGAGCAGCACGAGGAAGATGAAGCTTGTGCCGCAGCGGGGGTGGAAGCGGGTCTGAGGCTTGATGTTCTCAACGGTGAGGTCAAGCCCTTTCTCGTAGCAGAAGATCGTCTTGTGCTCTGCGCCGTGGTATTCGTAGGTGCGGCGTATCGCCTCGGTCTTTGAGACTATCCACATATATGTGATGAAGATGATTATTTTGAGTATGCCCTCAAACAGCGACTGGAACGGCGAAAGGTCGGTGCCTTCACCGACTATCGCCTGCACAAGCATGAACAGCCATGTGGGGACGAACACGAACAGCACTATAGCAAGCGCGATCCCGAGTACCATTACGATAGTCATAACTATACCCATGAGTTTATCGCCAAGCTTGTCGTCGAGCCACTTCTCGAACTTCGACATCTCCTCTTCCCCGCCGTCGTCGTCCGCCATACCGGACAGTTCCGCCGAGCGCGAGAGGTAGTGGTAGCCGTCCATGAGCTGCGAAACGAAGTTCACCGAGCCGCGGATAAAGGGTGCTTTGTTGTACCATTTTTTCTGCTTGTTCTCTTTTTCCTCGATGACGATATCGCCCTCTTTGGTGCGTACTGCCATTGCGGTCTTTTCGGGACCTTTCATCATAATGCCCTCAATGAGAGCCTGCCCGCCTATGGTGGTGCGGTGCAGATTTTCTTTATCTGACATTTTATCTCCTTTATTTAAACGGGTCGGTTTGCTGTAACATACATATTATAATATATAAAAGGCAATTTGTCAATCCACGGCAAAACTAACAGAAATCTGCCTTATCAAGCCCTCAAAACTGCAAAAATTCATAATAATTCTTCCAAAAATACCGAGCGAACCGAAAAAAGGTTGACTTGACGGGCTTTTTGCTGTATATTGTAACTATGTGCGGATATTATACAAACAGAAAGGAAGATAAAATTATGAAAAAAATTGCGGCAGTTCTTGCCATTATATGTGCAGTTACAGCTGCGGGCTGTTCAAACGGTGACGCAGGCACTGCATCACAGACCGAAGCGGCTGAAACCAAAGAAAAGGTAACTTTGTCTCTGAGCGATGATGACAATACAACAGCAGATTCGACCGACGAGGCTCTTGAGTATCTCGACGGAGTCGCACCGCTTTTCGCAAACTATCTCCGCGAAAGAAGAACAACTCCCCTCACCTTTGAGACAGAAATAACGACCGAGGGTGCAAAGTGGATAACAAAGCTTTATATCGAAGACGCTGACACCTGTGCCATGTACTCCGAGGATCCGGACGGCGGAAAAATAAAGGTGATCTATGACGGCTCAATGGGCTATCAGATAGATTACAACAAAAAATCGGTTTACGCACAGAACGATCTCAGTGCAGCCGAGGTAAAGGCTATCATAGAAGCACAGAGCCTTTCCACTCTCAGCTACAGCGATGTTTCCAACTCCACATACGTTGTTGATACCGAAGAGTACGAGGGGACGGAGTATGACCACGTCCGCATAACCGAGGGCAGCGGCGTTTCGGCAGACAACTATTTTGACAAATCTACAGGCAAACTTGCATATTCAGTCTCCGGCGGATATGCAACAAAGGTGATAACGTTTGAAAATGCTATCACGGACAGCACTGTGTTCGATATCCCACAGGATTTCGAGCAAAAGACATTTGAAGATCTCGTTGCCGAATACAACGAAGCAAACGCAGAAGCTGCCGAATAAGCGGAGCTTTACAGTATAATAACAAAAAAGACCTGTCGGAAGATCAGACAGGTCTTTCTGTTTGTCAATAAAGTCTTTTTTCTTTTCGCAGATGTTCGAATCTCCGTGAAACGGCACGGGTGCAGCGTCACGCTGCCAGCGAGGCAGATAACCATTCCAAAGCAGAAACTGCCTCACGGAGTCGCTATGCGCCGTGCGCATATTATGCCGCGGCCGTTGGTGCCGAAGTAGATCTGTCCGTAGGTGCGAAGATCGGCGGCAAGTGAGTCGCCTATGGAGCCGAACTGGTGCATATCGTCGTTGATGCGTTCCCATGTGTCGCCGCTGTCAAGTGAACGGTAAACTCCGAACCGGTCATCGTTCGTGCCTATCGCGTAAAGAGTCATCGGGCTGTTTGCGTCCTTTGCCGCGCCTATCGCAAATGCTTTCGCGGACTGAATGTTCTTGCGCTGCATTTCGCCCTTGCCGTAGTCGGTGAGCAGATATACGCCGCCCATAGGGGTTGACAGCCATACATCGCCCGCTTTTTCCGGACTTGCCGTAAGCGTGCAGCCGTCCGGGATATACTGATCTACTTTGGTGAATGAAGCGCCGAGATCGGTAGTGATGTACATTCCAGTGCTTGTGTAAACATACAGCGTTTCCGGCTCAAAGCAGTCGGCAGCCATTTTCGGACTTGCAAGCGACTTGTCCATTTTCGTCCATGTCTCGCCGAGATCCTTTGTGTAGTAGATGCCCGCGGCTGATTTGTTCGTCCAGTAGATGATGCTGCCGTCGCAGTTGACGGTTATCGTTCCGCATTCGCCGCCTACGCCGTCGGGACGGTACAGATCTTTCCATGTTTCGCCGCCGTCGGTGGTTATGGAGAGCGGTTTGGTTCCCTCGCCGGTACGCGCGGCTACTTCCGGAGCGTTCCAGCCGCATGAAATGCTCTGGGATTTGGTCATTATGCCGTTGCCGTTCATGTGAGAGGGCGCAGTATCAACATCGCGGTGCGTAAATCCGTCGATATCCCACATAGCGGAATAAAGCCGTATCTCGTCGGAGTTCGCCGCGCAGAGATCGTTGATAACAGTCTCCTCAAGACCCTCACAGCAGACCTCGAAGTTTATGGTCTGCTTGCCCCAGTCGGTAAGGTTGGTGCTGTGATAGATAGTCGCACCTGTGCCGTACATTATCTCGTTGCTGTCAAAGGGGTTTATCTCAAAGTCACCGATCATCCAGCCAAGCACTGCGCTTTCCCTGCCCCAGTCGAGCCACGGGGCTTTTGAATAATCGAGAGTGAACAGTCTGTCGGTATCGTCCGCACCGCTGAATATAGGCTCCCATGTAGCACAGCGGTCTGTTGAGCGGAAAATTATGTCGTCCTCATTGGACGCGTATCTTCCCATTGTCACCGCGTAAACGGTGTCGGGATCGTTCGGGTCAAATTCGATATCTCCCCAGCTGTGACCGGTGCTGTCCGGGGTGATGTCCGTCCACTCGCCGGAAACCGCGTTGTATCTGCGGAGAGTTCCCTTTTTGGGAGCGTAGGGAGCAGCCGTGCTTGTAAATACGAAATAAACATCGTCACCCTGAACATAGATGTGGTTTGCAAGGTAAGCTTTCGGCGCACCCGCCAGTTCTTCCCATGTCGCGCCCGCGTCATGTGTGACATACATCACTCTGTCGCCGGTGCCGATATATATGGTCTTGCAGGGTTCGCCGTCCGACGAGGAAGCCGGGTCAAAGGCAATCGCCGTTATACCGAAAGAGTAGCCGTCCTCGGTGTAGCCGTTGCCGATAGTGGGAAAGCTTTCGACTTTCTGAAAGCTCGCGCCGCTGTCATGGCTCACCCAGAGTCCGTCATGGCGGGAACCGAGATACAGCGTGGAACTGTCGTTGGGATCCAGTTCAAGGCGGTTCGCCTGTCGGTGAGGCTCATTGCCGCCCGCGGAAAACTCCAGCGGCGTGATGCTCCAGTCGTCGCCGTAGTTGTCGGAACAAAGTACCGCGGCTTTCATGTTGCCGTACATTCCGGCGAGAGCATATACTTTGTTCGGGGACTTGGTATCTACCGCCACGCCGTCAATTCCGTAGTATGTGTAGTCGTTGATGTCAAACCGGTCTGTAAGCGGCTTCCACTCGGGGGTGTTCTTATCTCTGCGGTAAAGTCCGCCGACGTCGGTCTTGGCATAGACAAGCCCCTCCTCGCCGGAATTGAAGATTATTCCGGTGGTATAGCCGCCGCCGACTATCCTGACGTTGCCCCACTCATATTCCGCAGCCGCGCCGGTGGGCTGAACAGACGCGCTCTCACCGTTTTCCGCAGCAGCTTCCGTGCCGGCGGGAGCGTCTGTCTCTGCGGTACCGCTGCCGTTGTTATCGCTGCCGTTATTGCATCCTGCCGCAAGCATTACTGCCGCGCAGCAAAGTATTGCCGCGTATTTTTTCTTCATAAATGAAACCTCCATGTCAGCGTTCGTCGTCAATGTTTTCGATATAGACCTCTCCCGTCTGGTCGAGAAGCGGTGTTACGGTAATGCCGCCGTTCATCATGTTCAACGCGAAGATGTAGTTCACACCCGTCTCGTTGTCGAGGACTACCCTCGTTTCTATCATTCCGATGTTCTGCACGGACTTCTCCGTGAATCGTTCCGGCTGTTTTTCCTTCTTCTCAAATATCGCCATATCAGCCCTCCTTGCTGTCCGCAGCCTTTCCCACAATAAGTTCTTTCGCATAGGGGAGCTTCTCTATTTCCTTGCAGAACTCCCGCCATTCCGGGAGCCGGTGGTTCTTTCTCTGGGAATAAATGGTTTTCAGCGCACGGTAGTTGGTTGTGAGCCGCGCCGTAAGCTCGAAACCGCAGGGATTGCTGTACAGCAGCCTGAGGTAGTCCTCCGGATCCTGTGTCTCGTTGTAGCGGTCTTTAAGTTCGTTCATTATCTCGATCATACGCGGATCGACGTACTTGCAGTATTGCTTGGAAAGGTCGAATTTAGCTATACGGTGCATAGTGGACTGACTGGACACAAATTCGAGAAAGCGGTAGCGTTCGGCTTCCGTCCATGCTTTTACCGTGAATGTCAGGTCGAAAGCAACGCGTATTCCGGTCATGAACTGGTCGTGACCCTCGCCTTTGCCGGACTGAGCAAGCTTGACTATGCGCTCGGTTATGTCGCCGTTCACAGCATCGGTATCGACTGCCATAGGATATTTGCTCGCCTTGAAGCTTTCTTCGAGGTCATATACTTTGATGTTTTCAAGTTTCATATTGATTCCTTTTTACAAATATTTCCCCGCCGTCAAGCGGGGAAATATATACCCGGTCGTAATTATTCCTGCAACATAAACATATTGTAGATGACGCGGATAGCCTCGTCAAAGTCCTCTTCCTTTATACCTATTATAATATTAAGCTCGGAGGAACCCTGATCTATCATCTTGATATTGATATTTGCATGGGAGAGCGCAGCAAATATACGGGTAGCAGTACCCTTTGTGGATTTCATTCCGCGTCCCACAACGGCTATCAGTGCAAGCCCGTCCTCGATCTCGATGTGGTTGGGGTTTGCAACCTCCCTGACGCGCTCCGCGAAGTTCGGGTGAGCCTTGAGGTCATCGCTGTCAACGATGAGAGTCATGGTATCTATGCCTGTGGGTATATGCTCAAAGTTTATCTTCTCAACGTCCATGAGAGTGAGTATGCGGCGCAGGAAGCCGATCTCACCGTTCATCTCGTCCTTTTCGATAGCGACTGCGCTGAAGTTCTTCTTGCCCGCGATACCGGTGATGATATGTTCGTTCTTTCCCTCAGGTGCTTCGGGAACTATCATGGTTCCCTTTGCGGAGGGGTCATTGGTGTTCTTGATGTTTATCGGGATCTTTGCGTTTCTTACCGGGAAGATAGCGTCCTGATGCAAAACGGTGGCTCCCATATAGGAAAGCTCGCGGAGTTCGCGGTAAGTAATGGTCTGTATGAATTCGGGATTATCGACAATGCGCGGATCCGCTACTGCAAAGCCGGGAACGTCCGTCCAGTTCTCATACAGCTCCGCGCCGATAGCCTTGGCTACAACAGAGCCGGTGAAGTCGCTGCCGCCGCGGGAGAATGTGCGGATCGTGCCGTCGGGGTTAGCGCCGTAGAATCCGGGTATCACCGCGCAGTCATAGCCTTCAAGGATAGAAGCGAGGGTCGCGTCGGTAAGTTCCGCGTCAAACTCGCCGTTTGCCTTGAAGAAAATACCCTTTGCCGCGTCAACGAAGTTGAAGCCGAGGTAGTTTGCAAGAATTATGCCGTTCAGGTATTCGCCGCGGCTTGCAGCATAATCACGTCCCGCACGCTTTGTGAAATTGTCGGTGATCTCCTCAAACTCTCTGTCGAGCGAGATCGTGAGTCCGAGATCGCTGATGATACCGTTGTATCTGTCAGCGATAGGCAGGAATGCCGCCACCGCGTTTGCTCCGCCGCAAACGTCGTCGTAGCACTTGTAGAGCATATCCGTTACCTTGGTGTCGCCGGAGAAGCGTTTTCCGGGTGCGCTGGGAACGACGTATCTGCGTTCCTTGTCGCTTCTGATGATCTCTGCGACTTTGCGGAACTGGTTTGCGTCCGCGAGGGAGCTTCCTCCGAATTTAACTACTTTTGCCATTGTCTGTTGATCCTTTCTTGTATGTTGTTTGGTTTTATATATTTGTCAGATCGCTTTGCCCTCTTGTTTAGCCTTTACCGGGTCACTTTCCAGCGCCTTTATCGAGAGCGTGAGATACTTGAAATCATTGTAAAGGTCGATGACCTCGCCTTCGCCTTTCTCGCTGGTAATGCGGATAACGGGGCGCAGGACATTGGTGGTGGTGCTGACGACTATGGCTCTTCTGCCGTCGCTCAGCTGCACTTTTTCCCCGACAGGGTACGGCGCGAACGCGTTTAAGAACGCAGTGATTATATCGTAGTCAAAGTGGGTATTTGCACCGCCCATCATGAACTCCTCAGCCTCCGCGACGCTCCATGGCTGGCGGTACGGGCGGTTTGAGGTCAGAGCATCGTAAACGTCCGCTACTGTGATGATACGCGCAAGGTAAGTTATCTGCTCACCTTTGAGTCCCAGCGGATAGCCGGTGCCGTCGAATTTCTCATGGTGCATAAGCACCGCGTTCATGACTTCTTCGGAGTACCCGCCGTTTTTACGCAGCAGCAGATATCCGTTCTGGGGGTGCTTTTTGATCGCTAAGAACTCGTCGTCTGTGAGACGTCCGGGCTTTCTGATTATATCGACATCTATCGTTCTCTTGCCGAGGTCGTGCAGAAGCGCGGCTTCACAGAGATCGTGCATTCTGTTCCGCGGGAGATCGAGGCTTTTGCCGATAGTGACGGACATCATCGCCACACGCAGGCAGTGTTTGTATGTATAATCGTCATACGACTGGAGCTGGTGCATTTTAAGCAGAATGTTATCGTCCGCGTAAAGGCTTGTGATAAGATCGTTGGTAACGTTGTTTATCTGCTCCGCCGCTTCATTGGTAAACTCGGTAAGAGGTTTTGCGTCGTCGGAGCCGAACACATCCTTGAGGGTGCTGAGCGACTGGTGAATGTTGATCTCAGCCTTCATTTCCTCGGATATTGTCGATGAACTGAAAGTCTTTTTGATATATACCTCGCCGACATTGTAGCGTTCTTTGAGGTTGAATATCATAACGCTGTCGAGGACGGTGTCCTTGAGCAGAAGTACTCTGTCAGTCCCGGGTTCAACAACGTTGTCCGCCGTTACCATTCCCGACTCAAGCTCCTCCACATTGATCCGCATCATTGAAGAGTCTGCCGTCATTGAGGTCTCCTCCTTCTTTAATTTTAGCGATGATAATACCTTTAAATTTTATTATAACATATTTTTCGGCGTTTGTCACCTATTTATATGTAATTTTTTTAAAATTTCTCAATATATTGTGTAACGACCTGCAGGATCTGCATATATAAAACTGTATCCCGCACCGGAAAGCGCGGGATACAGTCACTTCATCAGCGCTATGAACGATCTTGCCTTATGTGCGATGATCTTGTCATTTTCGTATGTAAGGTAGGACGCTGCCTGACCTATCTCCATCCATTTCATTTCAGAGATCTCGTCAAGCTGAGGTCTGGCATCACGGCTTATCGCCTTTGCGACAAAATAAACGACGGTCTTACTGGTGTCACGGCGGGGCGAGAAAGTCACAGTTTCCCTGAACCCGCTGTCGATCAGCACGTCAATGTTGGTCTCTTCTTTTATTTCCCTTGTCGCAGTCTCGATCTCTGTCTCACCTTTCTCGACATGACCTTTCGGGAATGACCAGTAGCCCGATTTGATGTGCCTGATAAGAAGGATCTCGGTATTACCGTGAAATTTTCTGTACACTACAGCGCCGCATGACTTTTCGTAATTCATCGGCTCAATCCTTTCATAATAGTGGAAAGCGGGAGGTCCCGCCTTATGTTATTATCATTATAGCACATTTTTTTAGATTTGTCACTACCTTTTTAGCAAATTATACAATTCCCGATTGACACATTAACCGAAAAGTAATATAATATTCATAGCAACTCATATTCCCGAAAGGACGGATATTTATGGCATACCGCAGTGAACGCCCCAGAGCGGGCATATCACAGGGCAGCGATCCCGACGCACAGCACACGGAGGAACGGCGCAGAAGCGCTCCCGAACGCAAATACAGACAGGTCAAAAGCCCTGCCACCGTCGAGGATCAGATCGAAAAGCTCCGCAGCAGAGGCTGCGTGATCGAGGACATGGATCATGCTGTCTGCGCACTGTCGAATATCAACTACTATCGTCTTGCGCATTATTTCGCGATTTTCCTTGAGACAAAGACCCGTTACCGCGAGGGAACGAGCTTTGAGGCGGTCATGCACATCTACGACTTTGACCGGCTCATACGGTCGCTGCTCCTCATGGCACTGGAGGAAGTCGAGATCACTATGCGCGCCAATGTCTCTAACTACCACGCGCTCAAATACGGCGCTCTCGGCTATCTGAACAGCTCCAGCTTCGATGACCGCCACAATCACAAGGCTTTTCTGAAACGCATAGACCGCATGATCGAGAACAACACCGGCGAGCAGCTTGTTACCCACCACATGAAAAAGTATGGAGGTGCGTTCCCGCTCTGGGTTATCATGGAACTGTTCAGCTTCGGCACGCTCAACACGTTTTTTCACGATATGAAAGCCGAGGACAAGCGCGCAATATCGGAAAATGCGTTCGGACTCCCGTACAGGAGCGTAGAAAACTGGCTCAACTGCCTGTCGGAACTGCGCAACAACTGCGCGCACTACAACCGCCTTTACGCTGTGACACTCTCGTCTGTACCGAAACAGCCGCCGGATATCCAGAGACCGATGTCGAATACGCTGTTCGACTATATCCTCATTCTTAAACGGCTCTATCCCCGCAGCGATGTGTGGAATACCGCTTTTGCCGCGAAACTGAACCTGCTGATAGCGGAGTACAGCGAGGTGATAGAGCTGCCGTATATCGGGTTCCCGGATAACTGGCAGGACTACCTGTTCGATGATGAGGACGACAACAAAAAATCCTCTTGACAAACAAGAGGATATACGCTATAATATAAATAGATTCGGGGCGGACGCTCAGGCGGCTGCTCCCGGAGCATATTAGTGTTTACAGAGTAACCACCGCAGCCGGGAAAGCAAAGCGGTGGTTACTTCTTTTTATGCCTGATACCGAGGTACAGGGCGAAGCTTCGTGCAGATGCAAGTATGTATGCAAGATTTAACTGCACGATATGAAATAATTCGGCAAAATGCCAAATCACGTTCATCAACCACATGACCCCCACCTCCTTTTGCAGTCTCAACCAACAATTTATTGCTGTGAACTGCTCCGGGAGCGGGAGAACCGCCTGCTTATTGCGACACTAACTTATTCAGTTTTAGAACCCCTTTGAGGTTTCCCTCTGATGCAATAATATCATATTTTTTGCACTTTGTCAATAAATCTCTCAAAAAACTCTTGCATTATTATATTTTTTATAGTATAATAGATTGGATAATGTATATTACGAAAGGGGTATAAAATGGATATTGCAACTCTCGACCATATATGCGCACTGTCCAAACTCAACTTCACAGAGGACGAGCAGAAAGAAATGCTCGGACAGATGACCGATATCATCGGGCTTATGGACACTATCAAGGATTATGATATAACCTACGACGATACCAAAGACCATAACGAGATAGGCTACGGCGACCTGCGGAAGGATATCCCCGCGCCGTCATTCCCCACCGAAAAGCTCCAGCAGAACACGACCCCGCGCGACAACTGCTACGTCGTGCCGAAGATGATGGAATAACGGGAGGGAAGCACAATGGATCTGAAAAACATCACTGCCGCAAAGCTGCGCAAAATGCTCGACAGCAGAGAGATAAGCGCTGCAGAGGCGGCTTCGGAGTTTCTCTCCGAAATAAAGAAGAATGACGGCAAGGTGCTCTCGTTCATCACCGTGACCGAGGACGAGGCAATGAAAAATGCCGAAGCCGCGCAGAAGCGCATAGATGCGGGCAATGCCGCACCTCTTACGGGAATACCCCTCGCTCTGAAAGATAACCTCTGTACGGACGGTATCCGCACTACCTGCTCGTCGAAGATGCTGGGAGATTTCGTCCCGCCTTACGACGCGACCGCTGTTGAAAAGCTGAAAGCTCAGGACTACACCCTGCTCGGAAAGGTGTCCATGGACGAGTTCGCAATGGGCGGCTCTACGCAGACCAGCGCTTTTGCAAAGACTAAAAACCCCTACGATACCGAATGTGTGCCCGGAGGCTCGTCGGGAGGCTCCGCCGCGGCAGTCTCCGCAGGCTTCTGCACCGCCGCGCTCGGCAGCGACACCGGCGGCTCGATACGTCAGCCTTCCTCGTTTTGCGGAGTGACCGGTCTTAAACCTACCTATGGGCGGGTTTCGAGATACGGGCTTGTGGCGTTCGCAAGCTCCCTCGACCAGATAGGACCCATTGCGAGAAGCGCCGAGGACTGCGGACTGATACTGAACGCCATAGCGGGAGCCGATCCCCATGACGCTACCAGCAAGGACGTGCCTTTCACAGACTTCAATGAGAAGATAGGCAAGAGCGTTTCCGGCATGAAGATAGCCATTCCGAAGGAGTTCTACGGTGACGCGGTGGACGAGGAAGTCCGCGCTTCCGTAATGAACGCTGCTCATGAATACGAGAAAATGGGCGCGCAGCTCGTTGACTGCTCGATCAGCACGCTGAAATACGCGGTGCAGGCTTACTACCTGATATCCTCGGCAGAGGCGGCTTCCAACCTTTCCCGCTATGACGGCATAAAGTACGGTCTGCGCGGCGAGGGTCACAGCTTCGATGAGATGATACGCGACAGCCGCAACCGCGGTTTCGGCGCAGAGGTGAAGCGCCGCATACTGCTCGGAAACTATGCGCTCTCCAGCGGCTACTACGACGCGTACTACCGCAAGGCGCTTGCTTTGAAGCAGCAGATAATCGCCGAGTACAACGCCGTTTTCGACAAGGCGGACGTTATCCTCACACCCACAGCTCCCAGTGTGGCGTACAAGATAGGTGTTCAGGACAACGACCCTGTAAAGATGTACACCGCCGATATATGCACAGTCACCGTCAATATCGCCGGACTTCCCGCGATAAACACCACCTGCGGCTACAACGCGGCGGGTATGCCGATAGGAATGTCGATAGTCGGCAAGCGGTTTGACGAAGCAACGATCATACAGACAGCGGACGCGTTCGAGAGAACTTTCACGCCCGTCCGCTGCACATTATAAGAAAGGAGCGCGGTAACAATGACTGATCTTTATCCGACTATCGGACTTGAAATACACGCCGAGCTTCTTACAAAGTCTAAGGTGTTCTGCACCTGCTCGGCGGAATTCGGCGGAGAACCGAACTCCCGCTGCTGCCCCGTGTGCTCCGGACTTCCCGGGACGCTCCCCGTGCTCAACCACACTGCCGTTGAGTACATCATCAGAGCGGGATATGTGACGAACTGCGAGATATCACGGTTCACCAAATGGGACAGAAAGAACTACTTCTACCCCGATCTTCCGAAAGCTTACCAGATATCGCAGATGCCGCGTCCCGTATGCCTGAACGGCTACGTTGACATAGTCGCGGGCGGGCAGGAAAAGCGTATCCGCGTGAACCGCATACACCTCGAAGAGGACGCGGGCAAGCTGGTGCATGACGAAGCAACGCGTTCCAGCCTTGCGGACTACAACCGCTGCGGCATACCGCTCATCGAAATGGTGACGGAGCCGGACTTCCACAGCGCCGAGGAAGTTGTGGCTTATGTCGAGAAGATAAAGCTGCTCTATAAGTACGCAGGTATATGCGACTGCAAAATGGAGCAGGGCTCACTGCGCTGCGACGTGAACATTTCCCTCGCGCCGAAGGATTCCAAGGAGCTGGGAACGCGCGCCGAGCTGAAAAACCTCAACTCCACCAAGGCGATAACCCGTGCGATAGAGTACGAGATATACCGTCAGACCGAAATAATAGAGTCCGGCGGACGGGTATTGCAGGAAACGCGCCGCTTCTCCGACACCACGGGCGAGACTACCGCTCTGCGCTCGAAGGAGGACGCGCACGACTACCGCTACTTCCCCGACCCGGATATTCCTCCGATCATCTTCACCGAGGAGGAGCTTGCCGCTATAAAGGAAGCTCTCCCGGAAATGCCGGAGCAGCGCAGGGAGCGGTATATCTCGCAGTACGGACTTGCTCCCGCCGACGCGGACAACATCATCAACGACAAGGATATCTGCGACTTCTATGAAGCAGCGATAAAAGCTTACGACAAGCCGAAAGCCGTGGCGAACTTCATTCTCGGTGAATTCATGCGCCGCATAAACCTCGGCGAAATGTCAATGGACAGTCTGAAATTCGCGGCGGAAGATCTCGCGCGGCTGATAGAGTTGGGCGATACCGACAAGATCAACAAGAACAACTACAAGACGATCTTCGTTGAGATGATAAATACCGGCGAAAAGCCCGACGCTGTCTGCGACAGGCTCGACCTCTGGGTAAAGGACGATACCTCGGCGGTGGAAGCGGTCATAGACAAGCTTATCGCTGACAATCCTAAGCCCGTTGAGCAGTACCGCGCCGGTGAGCAGAAGGTGTTCGGCTTCTTCATGGGACAGGCGAACAAGGCTCTCAAGGGTCAGGCTACACCGAATACGATCAAGGCAATACTTGAACAGAAATTAAAAGGCTGATATAAGAAAGGACAACAAAACAATGTTCACAGCAAACAAGTACCGTGACCATAACACGGCTATGATATCCGAGGCGGATATCGGCAGTACAGTCCGCGTTTCGGGCTGGGTGGAAAATATCAGAGACCACGGAGGTATCGAGTTCATCGACCTGCGCGACCACTACGGAATGTTACAGGTGACCTTCCAGAACAACGAACAGCTTCTCGAAGGTATCTCCAAGGAGTGCGCGATCTCCATAAGCGGAAAGATCATCAAGCGCGACGAGAGCACCTACAACCCGAAGATCGCTACCGGCACCATAGAGCTGGCAGCGGAAAGCGTGGATATCCTCGGTAAGATCACGACTCAGCTTCCCTTTGAAGTCCCCGAGTCCCACAAGAGCAACGAGGACGTGCGCCTGCGCTACCGCTTCCTCGATATGCGCAACCGCAGGGTACATGACAACATCGTGTTCCGCTCACAGGTTATGAGCTTCATGCGCGAGAAGATGACAGAGCTGGGATTCCTCGAACTCCAGACCCCAATCCTCTCCACATCGTCCCCGGAGGGCGCGCGCGACTACCTGATACCGAGCAGAAAGCACCACGGCAAGTTCTATGCTCTCCCGCAGGCTCCCCAGATCTTCAAGCAGCTGTATATGGTGTCCGGCTTCGATAAATATTTCCAGCTTGCGCCCTGCTTCCGTGACGAGGACGCCCGTGCAGACCGCACCCCCGGCGAGTTCTATCAGCTCGACCTCGAAATGTGCTTTGCTACACAGGAGGACGTGTTCGCGGCAGCCGAGCAGGTATTCCCGGCTATCCTCGAAAAGTTCGGCAAGAAGCAGTACACCCACGCTCCTTTCCCGCGCATAACCTACGAGGAAGCAATGCTGAAATACGGCTCCGACAAGCCCGATCTTCGCAACCCGCTGTTCATCATCGACGTTTCCGACCTGTTTGTTGACAGCTCTTTCAAGCCTTTCTCCAACAAGACTGTCCGCGCTATACGCGTTCCGAAAATGGCGGAGAAGTCCAAGGGCTTCTTCGAGAAAATGGAAGAATTTGCGCTCTCCATCGGTATGAAGGGTCTCGGTTACTTCAAGGTAGAAGAGGGTCTGAAATTCAACGGACCTATCGACAAGTTCCTGCGCGACGGCGACCGCGAAGAGCTTGCAAAGCGTGCTGATCTTGAAGTGGGCGATGTGCTGTACTTCATTGCCGACAACAAGAAGAACGCCGAGAAGTTCGCCGGTCAGATACGCAATGAAGTTGCGGCAAGAATGGGACTTATCGACGAGAACAAGTTTGAGATATGCTGGATAGTTGACTTCCCGATGTATGAGGAGGACGAGGAGACCGGCAAGCCGATCTTCACACACAACCCGTTCTCCATGCCGCAGGGCGAGCTTGAAGCGCTCAACACCAAGGATCCCTGCGACGTGCTCGCGTACCAGTATGACGTTGTATGCAACGGCGTGGAACTTGCTTCCGGCGCTGTCCGCAACCACGATATCGACGTAATGGTAAAGGCTTTCGAGATCGCGGGCTACACCGAGGAAGATGTTGCAGCGAAGTTCGGCGCACTGTACAGCGCGTTCAAATTCGGCGCTCCGCCTCATGCCGGTATGGCGTTCGGTATCGACAGAATGATAATGCTGCTGCTTGACGAGGAGAGCATACGCGAGGTAATAGCATTCCCGCTGAACTCGAATGCTCAGGATCTGCTGCTCGGCGCTCCGACGGAGGTAACGGAACAGCAGCTCCGCGAAGTCCACATCAAGGTGCGTCAGCGTCCGCAGGACATTAAGAACAACACAAACTCGTAAAGTTCCCGCATGAACACGGATAAACTGCAAAACGGGAGGTATTCACATGGCAGAAGAAACGAAATTCCAGATGTATAAAGGTTTTCCGCTTGTAAGAAACGGCAATACCATATATTACGGCAATATGTACGACGAGACTGTTGCAAACCTGAACATTCAGCATACAAAAACCGAAAACGGTCTTGAAGTCGCAGACAAGGTACAGGTAATCCTCATGCGCACCGCGCAGGATATAGATCTTCAGGATATGGTTGTCAAGACCAGCACCCGCGAAAGTCTTTACGACGCGCTCGATATCGCAAATATCTGGCTCACCAGAGAGAATTGAGAACAGAAGCTTACGCTCCGATTAAAATGCTTCTACAATAAAACAATTGTCTGATATATCAAAAAATCCCCCGCCAAACGACGGGGGATTACTCATGCTATCAATTATTGTTTTACTGATGCCGGCGCTCAAAATATTCCTGCGGCTTTTTGCAGACAGGGCAGTATTCAGGAGCGGACGTGCCGTGGTGCAGATGCCCGCAGTTCCGGCATATCCAGACGATCTCGCCGTCCTCGGTGAACACCTTTCCGCTGTTGATGAGGTCAATAAGACCGCGGTAACGCGCTTCATGCTCTTTTTCGATGTTACCCACCATTTCAAACAGCGATGCTATGTTGTCGAAGCCTTCCTCCCGTGCGGTCTGCGCAAATCCCGCGTACATATCCGTCCATTCGTAATGCTCGCCGCCTGCCGCGTTTTCAAGCGCTTTGACCGTGTTTTCCGGTATCCCGCCGCTCAGCTGCGAAAGCCACAGTTCCGCGTGAGCCCGTTCGTTATCGGCGGTCATGTCGAAAATGTCCGCGATCTCATTGTAGCCCTCTTTCCTCGCGATCTCGCCGTAGATGTTGTACTTTGTGCGCGCCTGCATTTCACCGGCGACTGCGGTTTTAAGGTTTTCCAGTGTTTTTGAGCCGTCAAGCTGCATAGTGATTACCTGCCTTTTTATGGATTTGCAGGTATTATGCGCATTATGCCGGGTGTTTATTCAGGAGAATACCGATCACCGGTCAGAAACACAGTTCCCGGACTGACCGCTCTTCCGCGTCTGTTATTTTCTTCCGAAAAGCTTATGCTTTTTCTCTTTCGGGTCAGCGGCGGTGCGCAGAGCGCGGATCCTGTCATAGCGTTTGAGCCGTGCTTCATTCTCCTTTACCTGCTTTTTGTCAACAGACTTGTCGAAGAAGTTAGCATTTATGAAGCGAAGAGTCGGCTCTTTGAAAGCCGCAAGACCGAGTTCCTTGTATTCCGCGCGATTCATAACCGCTTCGATATCACCGATAAAGCGGTTCAGATCCCGCATCATCTGCTCCGTGTCACGGTTGATCCCGTTGTAATACGATCTGTAGGCGCTTTCGTAATCCACTGTATAGCATATCGCTCCCCCGCTGCCGATCGAGCAGCCGGAATTTGCCAGTACCGACAGGATCAGATCAGGCTCCTTTTCGCAGTAAATGCCGACCCAGCCGGTTATAAGCTTCTGCTGCTCGGGTTTGTTCACAAGGTCATTAAGCTCAAAAAGCAGAGCGAGGTCACGGTTCCCGCTTATAATGCCGCAGTAGCGGTTGAACAGCGAGATAGTCTCCACGTTTTCGAGTTCCGGGTAATCCTCTATGCTGCGTGAAAGCTCGGTAAGCGTCTTTCTGTCAGCGGCGATCTTCGATATGCTTTCGTTGGTGAATCCCGCCATAACTCCCGGAATAAAGCAGCTGCTGTGGAAGTAATCGTAAATACCGCGTCCCAGGGTTTCCTCGCTGCCGTATATGTGAGATCTCAGTTCCTGCATAACCGCAAACTTGCGGCTCATGCCCGCGTCATTTATCCGTCCCGCGATCGTTTCGCGGAAGATCCCGAGGAATGCCGACGCAAACAGATCATACTCCGTTTTGCGGTCAAGCGCCATTTCCCCATAAAAGCGGTCTGTTGTATCTATCGCATCTTTCAGGGCGGCGTAAAGCCTGCCGGGATCGTTGTCCGAAGCCGCAGCCGAAATATACCCGCGCACGATCTTGTCATAAACAGCCGCGTTTTTGGCATTGCTGTCTTTGCGGTAAAGAAAACCTACATAGATGTACAATATATACCTGTAGATATCCGCGGTAAGTTCCGAGCCGTAGTATTCGTAGGTGAAAATACGGTCATAGATATCGGTATTGCCGGCGGAAAGCGTATAGATCAGTACAAATGACCATATCCGCTGTGCCTGCCGCTTGTCGTCCTCACCGAAAGAGGGATAGTGGCGGTTTATGATAGCGTATATGTCGATACTCGGTGCGTAGCCGCCAGCCTTGCATTTCTCTATCTCTTTCTCCCAGTAGCCGTTGATGCGGTTCAGGAACTTCGCCTTGTTATCCACGATCCCGTAGAAGTCATAGAACGACGCAATTATGCGGCAGGCAGTGTCGCCGCTGATATCCTCCTCCGCCGAACCGGACAGGAACTTCCACATGAAGTAGATCTCGTTTATCTTTTCAAGGCTGAATCTGTCACAGGGATCCAGCTTCGGGAGAATATCGTTGAGATACTCGTTGAGCGCGGGACTGTCATAGGAAAGAATGTTGCTCATGACTGTGCGGATAAGCTCGATGTACTGCTTCACCGTCGATGCTTCAAATCCGCTGACGTATGCTTTGTCCCCGGACAGGTCAAAGCAGTACGCGCCGCTTACGAACTGCTTGCTGAGGTTTATGCCTGTAACAAAGTATATGTTTATATCCTCATAGGCGTATGTTTCGGTAACATGGGTCATAAAGCCCATTTTCTTTCTGTATTCCGCCGGGAACGCGGGTATCAGAATGTTCATAAGTCTGATCGCATTGAACGAAGCCTCGCGTGGAGTTCCGGGCAGAGACACGAAGATAGAGTAGTTATTCTCAGCGGCGAGGAATACAGCGAGTATAAACTGCGCAAAAATATCGCTTCTGAAATATTTTCCGATGACGCTCATGTTGTATTCCCGATCTCTGCACGGCAGAAAGCTGTAATCAACCGGCGGGAGGGAGTTCCCGGAGGGGCGCTCAAAGTTATCGGAGCGTGTGTTCATAAACATAGCAGGGCTGAACGGGCAGATGTGTTCTTCCAGCATATACCGGCTTTCCTCCTCGGTAAGCACAAGTGTATGCGCGATCGAAGAATTTCTGCCAACATAGTCGTACTCAAACGATATAGCAGTTTGTATAAAGCACTGTTTATATTCCTTATAGTAGTGGCAGAACTTTACCGGATGCTCGTCGCCTGATGTAAATGAGTAGTTGTTGTAGTTGCTCAATTCATCGTCAGACATGACATTATAGAACTCCGGTGACGCGGCGAGGGTCTTGTAGCCTGCTCCTGCCGCACCGCCTGCGGAGCTTCCGAATAAATGCTGATAAGCCATGTTTATCTCTCCTCTCTGCTGATTACTGAATGTCAAATATGTTCCGGAATAATCGGAATGTTGATAAATCTTAGTTGGAAATGTTCATAAAGCCTTATTTAGAGAACAGCTTTTTGAAAAAACCGCCGCTCTTCTTTTCGGTATTCTTGGGTTTTTCCTCAGGGGCATTTTCGGAAATGATACCAAGCTGTGCGAGGATCCACAGGAACGGTTCTTCAACTCGTATTTCCTGCGGGATACCGTTCGTTATTTTCTTGCGGTCTATCCCGTCAACGTTCACCGTTTCGGTAGGTCCGCCCAGAGCCGAGACAGCGAAGTATTTCACGTTGTTGAACATGAAATCCACGTTCTTGCGGAACAGAGGAGCCGTAATACCGAAGAAGTTGTGGACTTCCCCGTTGATCTTCTCCACCTGTTCGGTATCGAGATAGCCCTTGTGGGAGCATTGCTCATAAATGGTGCTGTTCCTGTCGAAATAGCGCTGTGTGGATTCGGTGGATTTGAGCAGATCGCTTTTGGTCAGTACGATAGCAGTAGGTTTATCCTTGAAGTCTATATCCTGTGTGAAGAATGATTCGAGGATCTTCACCGCGTCGCCGCGCCCGACAATGTAGTCTGCACCCGCGTTGCTGTTGAGAGCCGCGAGTCTCTGCGCCGCTCCGGTCTGCATGGGATCCACCATGTAAATGAATGCGTCGGCGTATTTGAGGTGGCGGGCGCGTGTGTTGACATAATCGGCATTCTTGATGCCGTCGCCTGCGACATCATAAAATGTGAGAGTAATTACCTTGTCCGCAACGTTATCGCCGTTCACCTTGTTGATTCCGACACGAAGTTCGTAGATAAGCGGCTCCACGACCTCGTTGACGTGCGTATGCTCCGGCAGCAGCCCCTCCTTGTACATCGGGGTAAAGTAGTAGGTATCGTACTTATCGGAAACCGAGCTTGTAAGCGGCATGAGCATGGAACGGAAACCGTCGTCGAGAAATTGCAGCCTGTTTATCAGCGTGGTCATATATACGGTCTTGCCGACAGCGGTATCTCCCGCGAAAGCAATGGTATAACTTTTTGTGTAACCCGCCGATTTCGGCAGGTCATTGTGACAGAACGGGCAAAGACGCTTTTCGCTCTCGTTGCCGAACTCGTCCTTGACGGAGTACATCACGCCGCCGCGGTATTCGATCGGCTCTCCGCCCAGAGCAAGACCTATGTATTCATCGCCGGTGACATTTCCTGCGGGCGCGATTATCGGGAATCTTCTCGGAGCCTGTCTGCCGAACTGACGGTAGTAGTCTGCGAGATTCCTGTCAACTATGCTGTCCTCGCGGATAACACGCTCTCCGTTCTGCGGGGAAACAGCGTAATGCTTTGGCGAGGAAGCCCGGAAGTGTACCTCGTTGGCTTCAAAGCTTTTGAAGCAGTAAGGGCATTTGATCGGATAGACGACAGGCGCTTCCGGCTCCGGTCTTTTTTTGTTAGTTATCATTACTTATCTTCCTTTCGCGGACTTCGTCCGTTTTTCCGCGGACTTCGTCCGTTTCTCCGTATCTTACTTATCTACTATTTGTACATTATCTGCCTCGCTGTGGCGAGAAAATGCTATTTTGGTTACACGGTCTTTCGCGGACTTCGTCCGTTTCTCCGCGGACTTCGTCCGTTTCTCCGTATCTTACTTATCTACTATTTGTACATTATCTGCCTCGCTGCGGCAAGAAAATGCTATTTTGGTTACACGGTCTTTCGCGGACTTCGTCCGTTTCTCCGTATCTTACTTATCTACTATTTGTACATTATCTGTCTCGCTGCGGCGAGAAAATGCTATTTTAGTTACACGTTTTTCCGTATCTGACATTTCATCTTTCGGTATGCTTATTTCAATGCAAAACTTTTTACAGTGTCATTTATTTATAATATTCAGCTTCGAGAGCAGCCATAGAAATGATGTTTCGACCTCGCCGCAGTCGAAGATATCCGCAGTACCGTCATCGTGCAGATCGAAAAATGTCCTTGCTGCGAAGAACATCGTGCTTTCCGGTTCAAACAGCGTTCTTATCGCTGAGCTGTACGCCGGGAGTTCCGCAGAGACAGTTTCCTTTATCTTTGTGCTGAGTTTAGTGAAAAACGGTGTCGGGAAGTTCTTCTCCGATTTCTTTGAAACACATTCCCTCACATACTGCTGCCACTTCCGGTCACGGAACGCGGTCTTGTCTGCCCTGCACAGAACCGCAGCTGTCGGGACAGACGCCGCGGAAGCGCCGAACAGCCGCCTGAAAGTCTCGGTGAGAAATCCAAGCCACGGTTCATAGGCGGGATCGTCGTTTCCCGCCATTTCCGACACGTCCGAAATGAACACGAAAGCATCGGAGTGAGCGATCGCTGTCTGTGCTATGAAAGGATATCTGTCACAAAGATCCTTGTCGAGATTGTATATGTATATAAGCGCGCGGTTGTATCTGACTTCACTGCCTTTCCATTCCTCCGGTTCCGCCGCGCCGTTTTTGCAGTATTCCCATACAAGGGGGGTAACTGTTCCCATAGCTTCGGGAACAGTTTTGTCGAGATAAAGCGGTTCTTCATACTGCTCCCGGAATGTCTGCGCGGTCTTGAAATCCGCGGGAATGAAGCTCGCACCGAAGTCCGCCTGTAAATCCCGGTTGAGCCGGTGCAGCACCGACGCTATGTAGTAACTCCGCTGTGCGTCATCGGCGCCGATAACGGTAACGGTGAACTGCTTCACCCGTCCCGCCGCGGCAGGAAGCATATTGCAGCATTCCGGGCAGGCGCGGTCATAGGTGACATCGCCGGATTCCGTGAGCGCCGAGAAAGCGTCAAGCCCGTCATTGCCGTGCTTCTGGAACAGCACGGGCATTCTTCTGCCCGCGATGCTCTCTATGTTCATATAGTGTTTCAGATACTCGGCGTACTGCGGATAAACCTCCTGAGTGAAGTTCTTGTAATCCGCAAACATCGCCCTGAATGTCTGGAACCGCCTGAGGCAGTACGGACACACTATATCGTAGGTGTTGTCGGAATTGTAATTGTTCGCCATACCTATACCAGTCTCCGTAATATATTCAGCCGAAAAGTCCGAGATACAGCTTTCCGGCAAGTGTCGTTTCTTTGCCGCCGATATCCGGATCGACTGCGGATACCGCGCAGGCGTGAACGTCCGTAAACATGACCGCAAGTTCGCCCACAGACGGAAATGCTGTAAAAATGTAGTTTTTCAGTGCCCTCTCGTCAGCGTGGCAGCGCATTATGTCATCGCCTGCTCCTCCCGCCTTTTCGGCGAGATCCAGCTTTGTCACCGCGATCGTAAGCACCGGCGGAGTCTGTGCGTATCTGCACGCCTCCAGCATTGTGTACATATCCGTTCTCGCGTCCATGTCGGCGCGCTCGTCCTGCGTTATAACAGTTTCTGCCAGCTTATCGGCGGGAATACAGTAAACGAAATACCGTGAATCCGCCGCAAACGGCAGCGTAAAGCGGATAGAGTCCATATCGCGGATATCCGAAGCAGAGGTGTCGTACATGACGTCACATAACGTTTTCATGCCCTGCGATGCGCCGGTAACGCGGTATATCGCCGTCGGATCTCGAAGATCGGCAGGCTTCCCGCCGTTCCTGACCTCCTCCGCAGCGCCGGTGATAAGTGCGGGATCACACACTTTGTCGTTGAAAATATAGCGGAACCTGTCATCTATGGAAAACTGACGTGTTATGCACTCGTTTGCCAGCGTCAGCACCAGAGAAGTCTTGCCGCTGTCCCTGCCGCCGAAAAATACCGCCGAACTTACCGAAGCGCTGTCGGTATTCCGGAGTATCTGGTTGTGACAGGTGGGGCAGATCATGGAGTCGGTATTGCGCCCTGTCCTTGTTACAAGGGTAGGTCTGCCGTTCTCGGAGGTAAGCATTGCGACTTCCGGAGAACCTATCCCGCACACGTCCGGCAGGTTGTGATCCTTACCTGTGATATCCCGTATCTCAAGATAGCGCCGGTATATCGCGTCCGGTCTGCGGACATAATCCGGAGGCAGACGGAAAAGCGCCTGTTTGTCCGTATCAATGAGCCGTCCGCAGAAAACACATCTTATCTCTGACATAGATCAGCCCTCATGGATCCTGAACTCGCCCTCATGCCCGGGTGCAAGCTCCAGTACGCAGTCCTCAGCCGCGCCTATGATTATCTGCCCGACATCGGAACTGCCCGCCGGCAGAGCCGCGTTTATCGGGTACAGCATACCCGCCGGCATAACTCTGTATGCAAGGGATCCGGGCGGGATATCCGCTTCCGAGTTTATCGAAAAGGTTACTTTTTTGAAGTTCTTGCCGCTCTTTTTGAATACGGACTTGTATCTGAGATCCAGTGTGATGCCGGTGATGTCCACGTCCGCGCTGCACTTATCAAGCTCCGTCTTATCCGGGCTTTCACAGCAGTAAACCCGGAATTTCAACATTCCCGTGTCTTTGCTGCCAATGGGGTAAACATACTTGCCACCCGCTATCTGAAATTCGTCAAGAAAGCACAGATCGGAAACATTCCCAAGTTCGTCGGCGGAAAGTTTCCGGATATCTCTGCCCGCAAGGCGGTGTAAAAACACGATCCTTACACAGGTGTACCCGGAAGGCCAGACCCATGAGATGAGTATATTGCCGTCATTGGAGCGCACGGCTGCCAGATTCTTTATGTATTCGTCCATGTTGTGTCGCTCCTCCGTCAGTTCTCAGCCGCGTTTCTGTCGATATAAACGCTGTCGCCGTGTTCGGAAACGTACCCGTCATACACCTTGCGGCATTCGTTCACATAAACTGCGCTGTCCGGCGACGGGACATTGTATATCGCAAGCTGCTCATAAGCGGCGCTCGTGACATCGCTGACGTGTACGGTATTGAAGCCGGGATCTTCAAATTCCAGCATTTTCTTTACGAAACCAAGTTCCGCGTTGCCCATGCAGAAAAGGCTGTTGTTGGGCTGGAACACGCTGTAGCGAAGATTTGCGCGGCTCTCTTCGGTGAGGCGGCGGTTGAGCTGCGCATCTACCCAGCCCCTGTCCTTGCCGCCGTCATAGCTGCGGTAACGTTCGTAAAGTTCCGAGTCAAAGGTCATTGCGAATACCTCGCGCACCGCCGGGCTTGCAATAAGCCTGCGGTAGATGTCGAGCGCTATGTCCGCAAGTCCGTCGGTACCTTTGCTGTCACACTCCATAAGCAGGCTGTACAGTTCCCTGCCTTTAAGCACAGCGGCAAATTCGCCGGAGCGTTCGGATTCCGCAAGTGCCCGCCTTACCGCACCGGTGTAGCAGGCAATGAACGGTGCCGCGTCGGTAAGCGTGGATTCGTCCTCATACAGCTCGCTTAATATATCCTCGGTAAGACTGTCGGAGAACGACTTTATCTTCGCGGAGGCGGCGGAAGCTTCGGCATACAGCGAGTTCACCTGACCGAGAATATTTGCGGTCAGCCTCTTCATCATTCGTACCCGCAGTATTTCCAGTTTTCTTCTGTACTTCGCGGTCACAGCTTTCGCAAGGATATCACAGCCTGTGGATTTTGAGAAAAGCCCTGTTGAAAGCCCGTGACAAGGCTCGTTCAGTACGCTTTCAAGTTTCTCTTTAAGCTCCTGCTCCTCGGAATTGAGCCTATCGGTAACGTCGTTCAGGCAGGCGGTAATTGCGCCGTCATGCTCCAGTATCTTCAGAGCGCCGTTCAGACGCAGTGTTCCCTTGTTTATGTACTCTCCGATCTTTTCGGAAACATCAATGCTCTCACAGAGGTCTATCATGCGCGCGCAGGCGTTCTCATACGCTTCGGTGAAGAACTCCTCATCCGCACCCTCGTAGTATTCGAGAATGTTGCGGATATTTGTATTGCGCACACTGTCGGGATCCTTTCCCAGCGCTCTCGGCAGCACAGACAGAATGTTATCCACCGGCGGCAGCGCCGACATTACCCGGGAGCATACCCCGTATATTGCCTCATAGCCCACCAGCCGCTCCGCCGGAATATCGGGATCAGCGTCATCGGAGGTACCGGCGAGAATGTCGATAAGCGCCTTGTACATTATGTGCGAAATAGCCTTCATAGGCTTTCTCGCGGAGGAGATGCCCGCGGTGCAGAACACGCTCGCCGGAAGCTTTTCCGGCTCCGCCTTATCCATAAGCACCGCTGTCATTGCGGCGATCCTCATATTGTTCTCCGCATTGTGCGGACTGTACTTCATATCGCTGCGGTACATTTCAAGGAAGAATACGGTTCCGAACACGGGACCGTCCCAGTGAACGGCAATGCGCTGCTCCTCCCGCATCATTATCGCGCGGTCATAGGTGAAGTCCTCTTTCTGACAGTCCTCCAGTTCCCGGAAAAACGCTGCCGAGCTTACATATCCCTCGCTGCCGCCGGCGAAGTTCACGAACAGATAGGAGTAAACACGGATATGCGCGTTCTCGGAAAACAGCATGACAAATTCGGGCAGCAGCGCATTATACGCACTGTCCGAAGTGGTGACGATGAACAGGAAGGACTTTGTGGTCTGCGGAAAGCCGGAAGTCATCATCAGCTTGTCGGCAGTTTTCTTTGCCTCGTTGTTGAACGCGGTGAGCCGCTCGCCGTCCGCAGTCAGATGTTCAAGCGTCCTGCCGCGCTCGTCGGGTATCTCCGCGGAAACGGCGAAGTCCGCGTCCCCGCGTTTCGCGCCAAGAACGGCGTGCAGTATGCTGCCGCCGTTGATAAGCTTCTGTTTTAAATGCCGGCGTATCTGCGCACAGCTTTCCGCTGCCTTGTCACCCACATACAGAAACAGGGCAGGATATTCTGCGCCGACTGCCGCGGAATCTTCCTCCGCGGCGCTGTCGATGCAATCATCTATTCTTTTAAGTATTTCTTTCATATCCCGAACCACATTCCGAAAGCATCATTCAAGCAGATCGAGGGAGTTGTCCGCCATGTCTCTGAGCTTTCTGTATTTTTTGAGGATATCGGCTTCTCTGTCCGGATCTTCTCCCGAGAATTCGGCCTCGTAGTCGTCGATCGCGCCGATAGATGCCGCAATATGCTTTTTGAGCTTTCTGAGGAAGTCGATATGCTCATCGGGGATATCGTCCGCGTGTGCTGCGGCGGCTTTCTTGCCGATGTAAGCGCGCTGCCCCTCATCGAGAGCCGCAAACTTTTCAAGCAGCACATAGTAGAAGAAGTATCTCTGCTCGGTGGTGTCCTGTATGGTGAGGGTATTGAGGATATTCACGTTGTCGCCGGCAGAGTTCACATAACGGAAGAAGTTCTTCTCCTTGAATATGATCCCGGCAAAAAGCGCGTCAAACAGAGCCTTGAGCTGCTTATTCGCGTCTTTCTCCCTGTTCATCACATTGTCGCACTCTTCTATTGCCGCAGCTGCCGCGTTATAGACATCGAGCATCTGCTCGGTGTACTTCCACGCGCCGTAGGTGCGCACATACGATTCGCGCAGCTTGTCAACCTCAGTCGCGTTCATATAATTGACGGGGTTCAGCGAGAACAGTACATTGCCGGTTTTCAGCTTTTCGATGATGTCGTTGTACTTATTCTTGGCTTCCTTGATCGTTGCAGGCTTTGCCGGATCGTAGGTGATAGCTTTCACCATGTCAACCGTGAAACTCTCATCGTAATGCACATTGCCCACGTTGTCGATGATGCCCAGTTCATAAGCCTTGTTGAAGATCCCGCGGTGAGCTTCGTTTTCCTTATGCACCTTTTCGGTGTTCTCGGTGACAGCCTCTTTCGGACGCAGGGTATCGTGTATCGGGCTCGGGAGCTTGAACCAGTCGGTGTCGCGCAGTCCGCTGTATGTCGAATAAAGGTGCTGACCTATCATGTTTGCGTCTTTCGTGCCGCCGGTCTCGGAAACGAATGAATAATAGTCGGATTCAAACAGATGAACGGTATTGTGATGCGCAACCGCAAGACCTGCGCCGAAAGTGAATATCGAGATACGGTTGGTATAAGGGCTGGCGATCTTGTGACGGGACAGCACCTCGTCCTCGTCTGCGGCAGCCTCAATGGGTCCCGCCTGACTCGGAATGGACACGTAGAGTATCTCGGCGGTGTCGGTGGAAGTCGAGCAGGGGTACATGATGTTGGAGCGCGCGCGGAGTTCCTTTAACAGCTCCTTTGCCGCGTCTGCGCGGGAAGCGGCGCTGGGATAGCGCGCCTCGAAGAACTCGCTCATGGACTGGCTGAGCGTTTCGGAGAAATGCGAGGATATCGCGTCGCAGATAAATGTTGAAACATCGAAGTCATCTCTTGACTTTGAGTTCTTGAAGTCGTTGAGGAAGCGCCGCAGGATATCCGAAACCGCGTTTTCGAGGTCAACGGCGCTTATCTCCTCGTTGAGCTTTTCGAGAACGTTCTCCTCGCTCTTGATGTCGTACATCTTCCACTCATAGGTCTTGCTGAGACCCGTGGTGGCGTTCTCAACGCCGGTAACGATGTTGAGATTCTTTTCGCATACGACACGCAGATAGTCGAGAATACCCACCATATTGTCGATAAGATCGTTGAAATAGCTGCTGATGCGGGTGATAAGCTCGCTGTACAGCTTAACTATGTAGTCGCAGCGGAGAGAATCCGCTCTCTTGGTATAATACTGGGAAATAAGGTTGTAATAGTCCTTTCTTGCGGTGGAAGTAAGGTCAAGGGGCTTGTTTGCAAAATTGCGGTACGCGAGATCCGCCTTGTTGCGTATTTCCATAAGCTTCTGGGAGCTGTACTCCGCCTGCGCCGCCATTTCCTCGCTGATGCAGGTGCGAAGTTTTTTCAGCAGGCAGAACTTGTCCTCGGAGCTTATGAGACTTGCGATATAGAAAGGACCCTCCGCGCAGCTGCAAAAGCTGAGTTCCGCAGCCTGCACGAATTTTCCGAAGAACGTTTCGATAGCGTCCGGCAGGAATACGCGGTAAGCTTCCTCCACCTTGCTCAGCCACTCGTCACCCACGTCCTCAACGGTACGCTTGTTGGCTTTGAGCGCCTGACGGGAGAATATCGGGTTTTCAATGCCTCCGTCAAACAGCGACGGACGGTGCTGGTCAAAGAACGTCTGCACCGAAAGATTGTCAAGTCCTATGGTTCCGAGGAACACCATTCTCTGTTCGTTGGACGGAACATTGTTATGAAGCTGGTTCATGTGTGCGAAAACCTTGCCGGAGAGGTATTCGAGGACTTCCGACTTCGGCAGTATAGCCGCGGAAGCGCCTACCGACGAATACACGTTGAGCATGGGGTACTGCGGTATAATACCCGCCAGCGCCTGACCGAGGTTCACGCGGAATGAATCTATGCTGAAATCGCCCTGGCTGTCAGAGGAGGATATGAAGTTGCAGATACCCTCGGCTGCGATAGACAGGCTGAACTTGTACTGCTCGGCAGGGTTTTTCAGCACAAATCCGTCCTTGCCGCTTGCCGAAACGAACAGGCAGGTGTCGTAGGGACGCTCTGTGCTGATAGTTTCAAATGTATCGGAATACTTCTGCTTGAACGGATCGAACATATGGGAGTGCATATCCATGAGGTATTCAAGCTCCTGCAATGCCGCGAAGCCGTTGCGCTTGATGTAGCGCTGGATATTCGGATCATCAACGCGGGAAAGGTTCACGTCCGGCGTGAAGAGGAATCCCATTATGTCGAAGTTGCTCTTGCCCTGGCGGTTGATTATCTCGCGGACTATGTAGGGAATGTCGATGAAAGTGCCGCTTCCCGTACCGCCGCTGATACCGGAGAGAATGAACACCTGCAATCTCTGGTTGGGCATCATTCCGGTGAGAAGCTTCTGGACATTGGTGGTTATCGCCTTTACCACCGCGTTTATGGAGTTGAACAGCAGTATGCGTCCGGACTGGCGTATGCCGTTCGCGCCCTCGTCTCCGCCGCCCTTGACTTTGGTATATATTCTTTTGGGATCGTCGAGCCATTCACGCACATAGGGCGGGATAAGATGCTCGTTTGCAAGGAAACGCTCCACAGAAGCGGAGATCGACACATACTCTCCTACCGCAAAACGCATTTCGCCGTCTTTCTTGTCGGTCTTTTTCTTGAAGTAGGTGCTGTCGGAGTCGATGCCCAGTATCTTTATGTTGTTCGGTATTGCGAGAGCCTTGTTCGGCGCGTCGTCCGGGAGTTTGAAACGCTTGTTTATAAGCTGTTTCGTGTAGAGCAGAGCGTCCATGCCGGTACCGCCCAGACCGATGATAAGCACGGGGTTTCCCTTTGACTCGACTCTTATCTGCGCACTCGACATTGAACCTCCGAGGTCAACGCTCATAAGAGATATGTTTTCCTTCTGTGATTCCGAAATTCTTGCCATATTGCCCTCCAAATATTTAGTATGCTGAATGATATTGCGTTAAGTTCTGAGATACTGAATTACCATTATGTTGCGCGAACCCGCGGCGGTGTCGTTGTAGTTGAGCGTAAGCCTGTTCGCGTTTGAAAGGATAATGTTTTTGCCCAGCGTTATTCCGCCGCTGTATTCTATGCCTTTCAGTCCGGAGAACCGCACATCGCCGCTTTCCGTCATGCTTATGGATACGCCGGAAATAACGGACTTAGGTATCGCCTCCGCCTGCTCCGAGTTCTCATACAGCGTTTTTATCACGTCTGTGAGCATGACCTTGCGTTTTCCGGGAGACTTTTTCGCAAAATCGTAGGGAACCGGCATCGACGGCACGCCGCCCATGTTCACGGTCACAACGAGTCTGCCGGAATACATCTTTATATGTTCTTTCATGTTCTTTAAGATAAGCAGAACTATCAGTACAACAACAGCCGCGCAGCCTGCACAGATAAGAATGAGCTTCAGCGGACCTTCGGGTTCTATGTAGTTCTCCTCACCTGCTTCAAGGGTAACTATCTCGCTGCGTATATCGGTATTTGTGTTGTAAAGGCTCACCTGTGCGGTATGGGTGTCTGCCGTAGGCAGCACATACTCACCCGTGAACGCGCCGTTACCGTAGGTAAGCGGTATTTCCTGAGTCTCGTCGGTGGCAGTGTTTTTTACGATCGCTTTTCCCGACAGCTTGGCAAACACGGCTTCATCTGTTATCGGCTTATTGTCCGGATCTGTGAGTACAGCCCGGAATTTCAGCTTTGTGTCTGCCGCGACGGCTTTGTCGGTGTACAGTGTGAAATCCAGGTTGTAGTCGCGGGTAAGAATGTAATTCACATCCACCTGTGTATCTTTCGGGGATTTTACCGAAAGCCGCCATTTTCCGTTCTGCGGGTAATATATCTTGATAAGGGAGTAGTTTTCATTGCGGGAGATCACGGCAGAAGTACCGTCAAACGCGGCCTCGTTGTTTCCCGTATCAAACAGCTTCACATCGTCAAGACCGCCGGAGTGCATGATAACGATGTTCGCCTCGACTACCGAGGTGTCGTCGATGGAGAATTCAACATCGTGATATTCGCCGTCGGAGGTGAAGTTTTCTATGACCTGTGTTTCCGCGCCGGTGTGGCGTACATATATATCGCTGAGTATCTCGGAGAGATCGCTCGCGCTGTCGGTCATGTAGGTTTTATCGGCAAAGGTTTCGGAGGATATATGGTTAAGTTCCGGCTCATCAACGTCGCCGTTTGCGTTGAGTCCTACAGTATATATCGGGATACCCGCGTTTTTGGCGGCGATGATACCGCTTGTGAGATCGCGCTGGGAATCGTCGAGAGTGCGTCCCTCGGAGTTTTCGGTAATGACGGTCTTACCGTCAGAGAGGAATACTATGAATTTGCCGTTTCCGCTGTATTCATCGTCGGCAAGCATATTGACCGCGTACAGCACGGCTTTTCCGATATCTGTGGAGCCTTGCAGCTCACCGAGACCGTCCACTGTTTTTTTCAGCGCGGCTCTGTCCTCCTCGGTATTCATGGGGATAGGCTCCTGCGAATAGTTGATATCCGAGCCGAACAGCACGAAGCCTATTTTTGTCTGCTCGAGAGTACAAAGATCGGCAAACAGCTTGATAGCTTCAAGTCTGATAAACTCCGGATCGCTTTTTGCCATGGAACGGCTGGAGTCAACAAGGAATACCACATCGACCTCTCCGGTAGTCGCACCGACTGCACCGGCGGGAACCAGCCCGAGGGAAAATGAAGCCGCTATCACAAGCGCGAGTAAAACTGCAGCAAATCTTTTCATTATACTGTCTCCTGACACTTTCTTTGCGTATTTGCTGATTTCACAGCATAGCAATACATTATCTATTATATTATACATCATCTTAGATAAATTGTAAAGCACTTTTTATTATTACCGCCGAATTTTATGAATTAAATACGAAATGTTTGTGCATAACGCCTAAATTGTTCATATTACGGAAAGCGGTTTTTTTATGAATACCTATTGACAAACGGAGTATAAAGGTATATAATAACAATTGAACAAACGTTCAATTGTTTATCTGCCGAAAACCGGCAAACGCCCGTTACCGGTTCCGGTAACATGGATATTAATCATTTACTCATAAAAGGAGAATACCGAGATGAAAAAGAAATTCAAGCTGGAAGACCTGGACTGCGCAAACTGCGCTCAGAAAATGGAGGACGCTATCAAGAATATACCCGGGGTTTCGGACGCGTCTGTCAACTTTATGATGCAGAAAATGACGATCGAAGCCGACGACGACAGGTTTGACGACATTATGAAGCAGGTAGTTGCCGAGTGCAATAAAGTCGAGCCTGAATGCCGGATACTGATGTGATATGGGCAGCCTGACAAAGAAACAGAAAAACACTCTCCTGCGTATTATCGTGACTTTCGTGCTGTTCGTCATACTTATGGTGTGCGAGCATACGGGAGTCTTTGCTCCGCTGCCGTGGTGGGCAGTGACGCTGATCTTCCTTGTTCCTTACGCGGTCATCGGATATGATATCATCATAAAAGCCGGTAAGAACATCTCCCACGGACAGGTATTCGATGAAAACTTCCTCATGCTTGTCGCAACCGTTGCCGCGTTCTGTATCGGTGAGTATTCCGAAGCTGTTGCGGTAATGCTCTTCTACCAGGTGGGCGAGTTGTTTCAGAGCTATGCCGTGGGCAAGGCAAGAAGTTCTATAACCGATCTTATGAACATAGTTC
Source organism: Ruminiclostridium sp. (assembly GCA_017941355.1). Classification (GTDB taxonomy): domain Bacteria; phylum Bacillota; class Clostridia; order Oscillospirales; family Ruminococcaceae; genus Ruminiclostridium_E. The sequence continues at coordinate 65,175 of JAGAWN010000124.1, forward strand.
CCGAATACGCGAATGTAGAATGGGAAAACGAAGTAAGGCAGGTCGATCCCGATGATGTGGAAGTCGGTGATACTATTATAATAAAGCCGGGCGAGCGTATCCCGCTGGACGCGGTGATCACCGAGGGTGAGACTATGATAGATACCGCGGCGCTTACCGGGGAATCCGTACCGCGCAGAGCGGCTGCGGGCGACGAAGTGATAAGCGGCTGCATAAACGGCAGCGGTACCGTAAAAGCCCGTGTCACAAAGGCGTTTGAGGATTCCACGGTTACCCGCATACTCGAACTTGTTGAAAACGCGGGAAGCAAAAAAGCGAGAGTGGAGAACTTCATAACCCGCTTTGCAAAATACTACACCCCTGTCGTTACGATATGCGCGCTGATACTTGCGGTTATCCCGTCACTGCTCACAGGAGAATGGAGCGAGTGGATAGCCCGCGCCTGCACATTCCTTGTAATATCCTGCCCCTGCGCACTTGTGATATCGGTACCTCTCGGATTCTTCGGAGGTATCGGAGCGGCTTCAAAAGCCGGCATACTTGTCAAAGGCGGCAACTACCTTGAAGCCGTGTCCGGCATCACAAGCGTGGTTTTCGACAAAACCGGGACTCTCACAAAAGGAGAATTCCGCGTGAACAAGGTACAGCCTGCGGGCTGCACCGAAGAGGAACTGCTTGAGACTGCGGCACACGCCGAATGTTTCTCCGATCACCCGATAGCGGTATCTATACGCGAAGCTTACGGGAAGCCGGTAAACTCCGCGCGTGTTGCCGAAGCGAAAGAAACTGCGGGACACGGTATATCGGTGCTGATAGACGGAAAGCCCGTTCTGCTGGGCAATTTCAAGCTTATGCAGGTAAACGGCATTGCGGCAAAGGAGCTTGACTGCGCGGGAACTGCGGTTTACGCGGCGCGGGACGGCGTTTTTCTCGGCACGATAGTTATCTCGGACAGCATAAAGGACGGCTCCCCGGAAGCTATAAAGGCACTGAAAGCGGCAGGCGTAAAAAAGACGGTAATGCTTACCGGCGACCGCAGAGCCGAAGCCGACAGCGTTTCGGCGCAGCTCGGGATTGACGAACACTATTCGGATCTTCTCCCCGCTGACAAGGTGGGAATAGTTGAGAAACTGCTTTCCGGGAACACAAAAACAGACCGGCTCGCGTTTGTCGGAGACGGGATCAACGACGCACCCGTGCTTGCGAGAGCCGATGTGGGCATAGCAATGGGAAGTATGGGCAGCGACGCGGCGATAGAAGCCGCAGATATCGTCATCATGGACGATGATCTGCGTAAGATCCCCGCAGTGATGCGTATTGCGGCAAAAACCATGCGCATAGTCCGCGAGAATATAGTCTTTGCACTCGGCGTAAAATTCGCCGTACTGATCCTCGGCGCCCTCGGTATCGCCAATATGTGGCTTGCCGTGTTCGCTGATGTCGGTGTAGCCGTTATCGCTATACTGAACTCCATGAGAACGCTGAGAAGCAAAGAGAAAGCCTGACGCGGAAGCAATATGCTCTTTCACAGAAATCCAGTCTGTCGAAAAAGGAACTTTTTCGACAGATGTCCTACGCGGACAGCGCCAGCCTACGCGTCTGGACCGCGGCAGGGAGGTCTGTCGGTCAGCCCCTCTGGCGCAAGCGCCACCTCCCCGCTTTCGGGGAGACACACTGCACCCATACCGTAACACGGAGATTCGTGCATCTGTGGAAAGATAAAAGACTTTATTGACAAAAAGAGACCTGCCGATACGACAGGTCTTTCTTGTTTAGTATTCGTCCGCAGCACTTAACTTTCAGACGGGAACTGCTATAGATCTGAAGTAAATAACGGCTGCGAGGCAGATAGCTTTTCAGAAGCAGAAACTACCCCACGGAGAAACGGGCGAACGCCCGCGTGTCAGCCTTTTACGATCTTTGTGAATGCTTCGGCATACTTTGCCTGGAGAGCTGCGGCTTCATCATTTGTTTTGCCGATAGTTGTATAGTAGATCTTGATCTTAGGTTCTGTGCCGGACGGACGGATTATAAGCTTTGCACCGTCCTCAAGGTACAGCGAAAGAACGTTGGACTTCGGAAGATCTATCTTTGTCTTTGCACCGGTAGCAAGATCGGTCTTTTCGCTTGCGTTGTAATCCGCGAACGCAACTACCTTTGTTCCCGCAATGTCTTTCGGAACATCGGTGCGAATGCTGTTCATGATCTCTGTCATCTTTGCCATGCCGCTTTCGCCTTCAAATGCGAAGTTGTCAAGCTTGTTGCAGTATGAGCCGTACTCCTCGTACATCTTCTTTCTCGCTTCGATAAGGGAGATCCCCTGTGCGCGGTAGAAAGCTGCCATTTCGCAGATGAGCATTGATGCTACGACAGCGTCCTTGTCGCGTACATAGCCGCCGGCAAGATATCCGTAGCTCTCTTCAAATCCGAAGATATAGCGGTCTGTTTCGCCCTTTTCTTCAAGGAAGCCTATCTGCTCACCGATGAACTTGAAGCCGGTGAGGACTTCGATAAGCTTGATACCGTACTTGTCCGCGATCTTCTGGGTGATATCGGTGGTAACTATCGTCTTGACTGCAACAGGGTCTTTCGGGAGGGTTCCCATTGCCTTTCTTTCTCTTGCGACATATTCGAGCAGCAGCGCGCCTACCTCGTTGCCGGTGAACAGCGCATAGTCGTCGCCGTCGGGAACGGCAATGCCTACACGGTCACAGTCGGGGTCTGTCGCAAGCAGCAGATCGGGCTTTTCCTTGCGGCAGAGTTCGAGACCTTTCTGGAGCGCTTCCTTGAACTCGGGGTTCGGGTACGGGCAGGTCGTGAAGTTGCCGTCGGGATTCTCCTGCTCCGGAACAACTACGACTTCCTTGATGCCGATCTCTTTGAGTATGCGGCGAACGGGCTTGTTGCCGGTGCCGTTGAGAGGTGTGTAAACAACTTTAAGTCCGGAAGAAGCGCAAAGCTCGGGGTGAATGGACTGCTTCTTTACTTCCGCCATGTAGTCGTCTATGCACTTGTCGTCGATATAGCGGATCATGCCGCTCTTCAAACCCTCTTCAAAGGTGATGGAGTGGATACCGCCGAATGTATCGGTCTTGTTGATCTCCGCAAGAACAGCGTCGGCAGCGTCAATTGTGAGCTGGCAGCCGTCGGGACCGTAAACCTTATAGCCGTTGTACTTTGCGGGATTGTGGGAAGCTGTCACCATAACGCCCGCATCGCACTTATAGTATCTTACCGCCCATGACAGTGTGGGAGTAGGCATAAGCTCGTTATAGATATATACGCGGATACCGTTCGCGGAAAGGACCTCTGCAACGGAATGCGCGAAATATGTGGATTTGATGCGGCTGTCATAGGAAACTGCCACGGAAGCTCCCTCAGGCTTGATCTTCATAAGATAAGAAGCCAGACCCTGTGTAGCCTTGCAGACAGTATAATAATTCATACGGTTCGTACCCGCGCCGATAACTCCGCGCAGTCCGCCTGTACCGAACTCGAGTTCACGGTAGAATCTGTCGTTGATCTCTTCTTCTTTTCCCTCCACCGACTTCAATTCCGCCTGTAAGTCGGGGTCTTTTGTTGCTTTCTCAAGCCAGAGCTTGTAAAGTGCATTGATGTCCATAGTATATAAGTCCTTTCCGTTATTTAAGCAGCCGCGGTAATCTGTGGCTTACTCTTTATTATTATATCATAACCGCACAAAAATTGCAATACTCATTTAACAGATTATTGGTAATTTTTTCATAAAAACAAAAATGCTGTCCTGTGTGCATCGGACAGCATTTTTGTATGGAAAGGAGGTATATCATGACCAATATGGCAGTCGTTTCGTGGATCGTGCTGTTCTCCCCCGCTTCTGCGGGGAAGGACAGACAGAAGGATCATCTATATAATAAGCGCAGGCTGCAGGCGAGGGAGGTCAATGGTATTCCGGACATTGTTGGTTTTTTGTATTCCCGCAGCCGTCCGCTTGTTTACTTCCTTGTCTGTATTATACCACCGTTTTCTCCGGATTTCAACAACAGAACGGTTACAATGTGATTACAAACCGGTAACAAATTCAAACGGATTATTACAAATTGTTACGGACTGCGCACGTTTTCCGCAGCCGGCTGTTCATCGAAGAAACGGCTTGTTTCCGCTAAACCGTCAGCACCCCGCCGCGTCCTATCTTTAATATCAGTATCTGCTCTTCCCTGCCGGTCTCGGCGTTGAGATAGACGAGGATATTTTCGCCCTGCTCACCGGTGCAGCGGACTTCATAGCAGAATATCTCGTTCTTGCCGCCGGAGGGGATAACGCAGAGCTTTGTGGATATGGGCGTTAGGCTGCCGGAAACGAGAGTCTCCGCAAGCTTCGCAGATATCTTCGGACTCGGAAGATCGCGTATCGTGTGATTCGTCAGATAGCCGCGCATATCGAATGACAGCACGTCGCCGTTATCGAGGGCAACTCCCACCTTTATCAGATCGGTGTACATAGTCACTCCGTTCTGCTCGGCAGCAAGATTGACTACGCAGATACCGTTCCTTATCTCATAATATGAGTCGGTAAGTCCGCGTATGCCAAGCTCGGAGAGATAATCTTTCGCACGGTTGACTGCTTCTTTCGCGGTTATCGTCTGCTTGCTGACCTTGCGGTTCGCGAGCATATAGGAATACATTCCGCCTGCCTTTGTGACTGCGATAGTGCGCACGCCGTCATTGAACACGTATGACGGCATTTTCCCGTCCTCCATTGTGAGAAGTTTCAGGTCATTGCTGTCGGAGAGCTTCTTTGCGAGACGTGTCGCTTCGGCAGTGTCGATCTCCTTCTGATCTTTGAGCATTAGCGGGTTTCGTTCCATGATATGGTCGGAATACGGACCGTCATATATCAGGGTCGGATAGCTGTTGTCGTTCACCGCAAAATCCGTGAAGCCGTCGGTCACTGTGACCGGCTTTTCCGCGTCAAGCTGCGAAGCCGCGTAAACCGCGTCGGACAGGGTTATCTTCCCCTTTTCTATGCGCTGCTCGATATCCCACATATTGCCGCTCAGCTCGGCAGCGTAGGCGTACAGAGCCGCAATGTTCTTCCGCTCTTCGGCTGTGAGACTGCCGCCCTCGGCGCACTTCTCAGCAAGAGATTTCGAGTAGTTGCCGACCTGCGACAGGAATCTGTACGCGTCCGACAGATCAAGTTCGTCTACCGGCAGCTTCGACAGCGAGGTCTTTGCGGTAGCCGCGTCACTGCAAAGCTTCTCCGACAGATCCGAGAGCATGGATATGCTGTTGGTGTACATTCCCTTTTGCAGGTTGTTCTTTATGTTGTCAAGGTTAAGCGAGAGATCCTCGACTGCGTTCATATAGCCGTTTTCGACTGCTTTCTCGGCGCGCGCGGCGCGAATGCCGTTGTTCACCGTGAAAACCGTAAGTGTCAGTATTATTGCGAGCGAGAATGTGATAATTCTTGCAAGCGCCCGCTTCGACATTGTTACATTTGCCATTTTTATTATCCTTTCGGTAGTTTTTGACATTGAAGTGCTAATTTTCACTTTCTGCTCTATATTTTTGTGCAAAATTTCACACATTATGCTATTTAATTTTTTAACAAAATGTGGTATAATATATAGGTATATATCTCAATATGAATAGACATTTCCAGGTGAGGAATTATGATATATCTTGACAATTCGGCAACAACAAGACCCTTCGACAGCGTGATAAAAGCTGTTTCGGATAATATGGCGGGAAACTTCGGCAACGCCTCTTCTCTGCACCACATGGGCGTGAGCGCGGAGAATGTTCTGAAAGACGCGAAAACCGTGATACTTGACAAACTCGGACTTGACGGGAACATCATATTTACGTCGGGCGCTACGGAAAGCAGCAACACCGTGATCTCCGGCATACCGAAAGCCCATAAGCACAGCGGAAACCGCATCGTTACCACTTCATTCGAGCACCCAAGCGTTGAAAACCCGCTGCGAAAGCTGGAAGAGGCAGGATTTGAGATAGTGCGGGTGAAGCCGCCGCGCCGTGACGAACCGCAGGACTTTGAGCAGCGTGTTATTGACGCGGCAGATGAAAACACTCTTATGGTGAGCGTGATGTGGGTCAACAACGAGACCGGCTTCATCACCGATACCGCGAAGATATACAGCGCCGTTAAGCGTAAGAACCCCAAAACGATCGTTCACTGTGACGCGGTGCAGGGCTTTTGCAAACTCCCCGCGAAAACGCTGAAAGCCGATCTTATCAGTCTTTCGGCACATAAGATACACGGAGTCAAGGGCATCGGAGCGCTGTACTGCGCAAAGGGAATGAGATTTGAGCCGCTTCTTTACGGCGGCGGGCAGCAGGGCGGCATACGCTCCGGCACCGAGCCTGTCGATCTGATAGCGGGATTTGCGGAAGCAGTGCGCAGCTACCCGAAGAACGCCCCGGAAATGTACGCAGAGCTTAACGGGCGGCTTGTGCCGCGGCTCTCGGAACTTGACGGAGTGGTCATCAACAGTTATAATAACGCAAAGAACATTCTCAACTTTTCGGTTCGCGGGGTGCGCAGCGAGATAATGCTGCACTTCCTCGAAGAACGGGAGATATATGTGTCCAGCGGCTCCGCCTGCTCAAAAGGCAAGACAAGCGGCGTTCTCGCGCAGTTCGGTGTCCCCGACAAAGACGCTGACTGCGCGATACGCGCAAGCTTTTCGCCGTTCACGTCCGAAAGCGACATTGACGCGCTTGTCGAGGGGATAGCGGACGGCATAAAGAGGTTCAGGAGGTAATGCTACGGTAACAACAAAAGATTACGCAATTACGATGATAAATGCTCTTTCGGAAAAACAACTCGAATCGTTGGTGGATTTTATGTCATCTTTCCTTGACAGGAACACACAGCAATTTGTTTGAAGAGTAAGAAAACGGAGACAACAATGCAGGAAGTAATAATGGCAAAATACGGCGAGATAGCGCTCAAAGGGCTTAATAAAAACACCTTTGAAGATCTGCTCGTCCGCAACATAAAACGCAGGATAAAGCACTGCGGGGAGTTTCACATAACCCGCAATCAGTCCACTATATACATCGCACCGGAAAACGGAGATGCCGACATCGAAAAGGCTATAGACTGGGTAACAAAAACCTTCGGTGTAGCAGCGGTACAGCGGGCGGCAGTGCTGCCGAAAGACTTTGACGAGATCGTAAAGCAGGGTATGCCGTATCTCGAAGAAGCGCTTTCCGGCGCAAAGACCTTCAAGGTGGAAGCAAAACGCTCCGATAAGCGTTTCCCGCTGCGCTCTCCCGAGATACAGCAAGAGCTTGGCGCGGCGATACTCGACGCTTACCCCCACCTTACCGTAGATGTGCATGAGCCGGACGTTACCGTGAAGTGCGAGATACGCGACACCAACGCGTATCTGAGCGCGCTGCGGATAATCGCGGCGGGCGGTATCCCCGTCGGCAGCAGCGGAACGGCACTGCTCCTGCTCTCCGGCGGCATCGACAGCCCAGTGGCGGCGTACATGATGGCAAAGCGCGGTATCGGCGTTGACGCTATCCACTTCCAGAGTCCGCCCTACACCTCGGAGCGCGCGCTTATGAAGGTGGAGGAGCTGTGCGGTGAGTTGGTACCGTACTGCGGGGATATCCGCTTCTACATCGTGCCGTTCACCGAGATACAGGAAGCGCTCCGGGACAACTGCCCCGAGGAATATTTCACTGTCATTATGCGCAGGCTGATGATAAAGATAACCAACCGTATGTGCGCGGCGCATGACTACAAGGCGATAATAACCGGTGAGAGCGTGGGTCAGGTGGCAAGTCAGACCATTATGGCACTGGGCTGCACAGATAAGGTCGCCGAGTACCCCGTGTTCCGTCCGGTTATCGGCATGGACAAGAAAGAGATCACCGAGATCGCGCGGAAGATTGGCACATTCGAGACCTCCATACAGCCCTATGAGGACTGCTGCACGGTGTTCACCCCCAAGCACCCGCGCACAAAGCCCGTGATAGCGGACGTTGAGGCAGCCGAGGCGAGGTTCGACTTCGAGCCGCTTATAGAAAAAGCAATACAGGGGATCACAATAAAGGATTTCAGACTTTAAGGGAGAAATTCGGTGTTTTATTGCGCCAATATATTACAATATGGTAACAAAACTTGACAAAACAGCAGAAAATGTAGTATTATTACTAAAGGAGCGGGGGCTTACCCTCGCTTCCGCCGAGAGCTGCACCGGCGGGCTTATATCCGCGGAGATCACCTCGGTGTCCGGTTCGTCGGACGTGTTCGGATACGGAGTCTGCACCTACGCGAACGAGGCGAAGATGAAGCTTCTCGGAGTGCGGGAGGAAACGCTTGCGGCAGTGGGCGCGGTGTCGGAGGAAACAGCCGTGCAGATGGCTGAGGGCGTGCGAAAACTCTCCGGCGCGGATATGGCAGTCTCGGTAACAGGCATTGCAGGTCCCACCGGCGGCACTCCCGACAAGCCCGTAGGTACGGTATATATCGGGTTTTCCTCGGAAAGCGGCACTTACGCGAAACGGTACCTGTTCACGGGAGCGGATTTCCCGGAAGCAAAGGACAGCCGCGAAGCCGTGCGGTATGAAACAGCATTCACCGCACTGAATACTGTAATCACAGAAATACAGAACATATAAAGGAGAAAGCTATGGCAGGCTTTGCAAAAAGACCTCACAGAAAACAAGGCTCGTCACGCACTGAGTCGTCATTCGAGATCCCGTCGGAAAAGGACGAGGACAGCGGAAGCTATATCACAACAAGCTACTTTGACGACAATGACGATGATGACGATATACCCGATACAAGGTCAAAGCGCCCGAAGCAGAAACTTGTTTATGACGACGATTACGAAGATGACCGCAGAAAGGAAAAGAAGCCAAACATCTTTATCCGCGCTCTGCGTGCGATTTTCCCCGTAAAGGGCGACGGTGTTGCCGAATCCGTCCGCAAGATAATCTTCGATATCGCGGTGGTAGCGTTTGTTATCACCGGCGGCTCGGTGCTTTACGACATTATCAACGAGGAATACCAGAAAGACAGAGTCGATGTTATCGTCGCGGACGTATATGACACCGGCGCAGACGCAGAGACCGAAGAACAGGTCAAGACCGCGATCAAGGGCAAGCTGAACCTTACAGACAAGGATATAGAGGAAATGGAAGCGGAAAAGCCTGGCATTCAGGCAAGCTTCCTCGGTCTGTACTCCCAGAACCCCGATATCGTGGGCTGGATCAGGCTCGGCGATAAGAATGACCCGATAGTCAACATTGACTATCCCGTTGTTCAGACCACCGACAACGACTACTACCTAACCCATAACTTCTACAAAGAGACGACACAGCGCGGCGCGATATTTGCCGACTACCGCAACAAGTTCGAGAACGGTGTGCTTTCCGGAAACACAGTGCTTTACGGACACAATATGTGGAACGGCGACACGATGTTTGCGAAGCTTTCCCGTTACTACGACGGCGGTGTACCCAAGGGCGAAACTACAGACCCGCTGAAATTCTACCGTGAGCATCCGACGCTGACATTCAATACCATCTATGACGACTCGGAATGGAAAGTATTCGCCTGTGTTCTGTTCAATACACAGGAAGAACTGGGTGAAGTATATCCGTATATCAATATACGCGAATTTCCCGGAGTCGGAGAGTTCAACGGATTCATACTTGACATCATGGACAGAAGCGTGCTGTGGACGGACGTTGATCTGGCATACGGTGACAATATCCTTACCCTCTCGACCTGCTACTATCCTTACACAAAGGAAAAAGCGGATACCCGTGTGGCGGTATTCGCCCGCAAGGTGCGCGAGGGAGAGAGCGCGGAGGTAGATGTATCAAAGGCAGTGCGCAACCCCGATCCGCTGAAATTCACCTATCAGTATCAGGTAGAGGGCGGCTCATGGGGCGGCAGAAGCTGGGATACCTCAAAGCTGCTGAGCCTTTACGGCTGATAAATACACGTTAAAAACGGGCTATGCCCGACAGGAAATATACTATTATTAAAAGGAATGAAAGGCTATGTCAAAAACAGGTAAATTCAGAAAAACTGCCGCGGCAGCAGCTGCTATAAGCATGATACTTGCTGCGGGCGCTTGCGGTGACAACACTGTAAACAACAACGATGTTCCCGAGGATCAGTCCTCCGCAACGGAAACCGCAGAAACAACTCCCGCGGAATCCACAACCACCGAAAAGACCACAAAGGCACCGCTGGTAACAACGACCACTACCACCACTCTGCCTCCCCTGCCGGTAATGGAGGACGAGGTGCCGGGCGATGCTCCCTACCTTGATCTTGAAGCGGGAATGACCGCTCCTAAAACATTCAAGGAATACCACGACATCAATGAGGATATGATAGGCTGGATAAATGTCTATATCCCCGGTGAAGTCGATATCAACGAACCTGTCGTTCAGGGCGAGGACAACAAGTACTACCTTACCCACGACTTCATGGGCAAGGAAGTAAAGGAAGGCGCTATCTTCGCTGACTTCAAGTGCACCTTTACCACAAGAACACGTCCCGCAAACACTATACTCTACGGTCACAACATGGCTTCCGGAAAGAGCTTTGCGAAGATAACCCGCTACTGCACATGGTACAAGGCTGGACAGGGCATTTCGCAGTATGTTGCTGCTCCTACGGTCAAGTTCGATACAGTCTGGGAGGAAGGTACATACAAGGTATTCGCGGCTATCTTCGTAAACACCGAGGAAAAGAACGGCGAAGTATTCAAATACTACAAACAGAGAACTATCACCAGCGAGGGTGAGTTCTATGACTACATCGGCAACATCATGGACAGAAGCCAGTTCTACACTGACGTTGATCTCGAATACGGCGACGAGCTTCTGACTCTCTCCACCTGCTACTATCCTCTGGGCAAGGAGAATGCCGATACAAGATTCGTTGTATTTGCAAGACGCGTAAGAGAGGGCGAGAGCGAGGAAGTTGATACCTCCAAGGCTTATGTGAACCCCAGCCCGCTGTACTTCGACTACTACTACAAGGTAAACGGCGGCTCATGGGCAGGCAGAAAGTGGGATACGAGCAAGGTCAAGGGCTTCGACGAATACTACAAGACACATGAGACAACGGCAGCTTCGGAAGGTTGATGATATAAATGCCCGAACTCGAAATAACCTCAAAGAAAGACCCCGGAAAACGCCGTCCGCCTAAGAAACGCAAGAAAATGGGTGCCGTTGAAACTTTTTTCAGCGGCATACTCCCGTGGAAAGGCGATACTGTCGGAGAGGCGGTAAGAAAGGTAGTTCTTCTCGTTTCGATAATCGTGCTGTTCGTTGCGGGCTTTATCATGCTGGATTTCTACGTTATGCGCGATAAGCGCAATACCGAGGAAGCTCTCAGTTACGCGCAGGAGCGCGCAAAAAATGTCGAAAACGCGGCAAGCGATCGTGTAATGGTCCTGCTTGACGAGGAGGACGACGAGGAAGCCGGCTCCGAAAAGACAGAAAAAAAGGAAGTCGAGGTGCTTGCCGAGTATCTTCCTTTCTACGAGCAGAACAATGACTTCGTGGGCTGGATAGAGCTGTACCCGTACATTCAGATGCCCGTGGTGCAGTACACCGATAACGAGTACTACTTAAAGCATACCTTTGACAAGGGGCTCAACGAAAACGGCACGATCTTTGCGGATTACCAAGGGAAGATCACAGCCGACGAAATGCCCGGAAATCTGCTTCTTTACGGTCACAACCTTATCACCAACAACTACTTCCAGCCTCTTTCGCACTACCGCAAGGAGGGTATGGAATTTCTGAAGCGCAACTATGTCATTGATTTTGACACGCTTTATAACCGCAACAAATACTTCGTTTTCGCAGTGTTCCTTACGAATACGAGTGAGCAGCACGGAGATGTCTTCAAATACTGGAACACCGTTTACTTCAAGACAAAATCCGAGTTCGACAGCTATATAGCCGAGTGTCTCGACAGAAGCTACTTCTACACCGGCGTTGACCTCGAATACGGCGACGAGATACTCACTATGTCAACCTGTGATTTCTCCATGTTCAACGATATGCGTCTTGTGGTAATGGCAAGAAAACTCCGCGACGACGAATCGCCGGAACTTGACACATCGAAGTTCATCGACAACTCCGGCTTTGACGAAAACGGAAATGTAAAGCGCAAAATGTTCGACGCTTACTACAAAAACTACGCCTGCCAGTGGGCGGGCAGACAATGGGATACAAGCTATATAAAGGATTTCAAGGAAGAAGAGATATCCCAATAAGACATAATGTGTAAGATTCCGGAGGTGAGACTACGGAAAAAAGTTCTATCATCAAAATTATCATCTCGCTGCTGATAATCTGTATCTATGTATTCCTGTTCGGAATAATGGGAACGATCGAAAGCATAGACATCAGCATTGACGCACAGGCTACTCAGCAGCCCGCCGCGGTTTCCGCTCCGGCAGTCACGTCGGGTGTCAACGAAGAGGGCATGGCGGTTTACACTTACGCCACAGAGCTTAATGTAATGAACGCAAAGAAACCGTCTCTCGCTGACTACACCCGTACCGAGACAATGCTGCTTGTTCCCTCCGAGGAGGAGACAACCACCGTACCGGTAACAACGACCGAGCCTGCCGACTTCATTATGAGCGGCGATGATCTTGATTACACCGTTCCGGTAACCACCACGACCGCTCCCGCTCCGGAAACAACGGCTGCAACGACCGTACCCGAAACGACAGCGGCTCCGGCAACTACCGCTGCAACAACTACAACCGCACCTCCGGAAACCGCTGCTTCCACTACCACCACTACTACAACAGCTGCACCGGTAAGCGAGGACGAGGACGCGGAGGATATTGAGGACGATCTCACGGACGAACAGGAAGATACCGAAGAGTCCGAATCACCGGCGGAGACTGAGGCTCCCGAAGATGATATCATCGGCGGAGACGTGACGGTTATAACAACTACCGCTGCGGAAACCACTACTGCCGAAACAACAGCTGCCGAAACGACTTCCGAAGAACCCGTGAATAACGCAAACAATGAGATTTTCACCGTCAACGCCGGAGGTACTATCGTGACCGATACGGCACTCAACATCGTTTCTGCCGCGGTAATGGCAGAGATCAGCGATGTGTTTGACGAGGAAGCCATCAAGGCTCAGGCTATTGCTACATACACCTACATCAAGTATTATAACCTCAATAACCAGAACGCTTATGTTGCTAAGAGCAAGCCCAGCGAAAAGGTCATAAACCTTGTAAAGCAGGTACTTGGCAAGGGTCTGTACTACAACGGTTCACTGATTCAGGCGGTTTACTCCGCATCGACGGCAGGACGCTCCGCTTCAGCCAAGAACGTCTGGGGAATCGACTACCCGTATCTGCAAAGCCAGGATACCGGATTCATCGACAAGGAATACGATATCAACTACGGCAGAAAAGCCACATTCTCATCAGACGAGATCAAGGATTACGTCAGAAAAAGCACCGGTATCGAACTTTCCGGCGATCCCTCGGAATGGATAAAGATAGAATCCTACACTGACGAAATATTTGTCGGTCAGATGTCGATCGGAGGCTTTACAAGCTATAACAACGGTACCCGTGATGTGAACATAACCGGACGCGTTTTCCGCGAAACGATCATGGACTACGATATACGATCCGCCTGCTTTGAAGTAAGCTACGACGCAGACAGCGATACGTTCACGTTCACAACTTACGGCTACGGTCACTGCGTAGGATTCAGCCAGCACGGCGCGAATATCCTTGCATCAAAGTACGGATATAATTACGAGGAGATCCTCAAGTTCTACTATCCGGGAGTTACAATTCAGTAATAAAAAATGATCCCGCTGCAAAATGCAGCGGGATCATTCAGTCTGTCAATAAAGCTGTGTCGGGTGTTCCGAACAGCTTTATTGACAAACAGAGAACCCCGCTGACCACACAGCAGGGTTCTTTTTTTGTTATTAACCTACGATACCGGATCTTTCGATACCTTCTACGAAATTCTTCTGTAAGAAGATGTACATAACAAGTATCGGGAGTATCGAGAGCAAGCAGCCGGATTCGATCCATACCAGCCAGTCGGACGCGATACCCGTAGGAGTACCCGTGGGGCTGTAGTATGCCGAAATTGTCTGATAAAGGTTGCTTACCATAAGAGCGACAGTGTTGGACTTTGTGAAGAACATACCCGAAACATACGAGTCGTTCCAGTACCATACTACCGAGAAGATGAAAACCGTAAGGAAAGAGTTGGAAGCGTTCGGAACCATTATTCTTACAAACGTCTCGAAAGGTCCGCAGCCGTCAAGATACGCAGCGTCCTCAAGTTCTTTCGGAAGTCCTCTGAAGAACTGTCTGAACAGGAAGATGAACAGTCCCGCTCTGATACCGTTGCAGAAGAATGCCATCATGTAAAGAGCCATAGGCGAGTCCGCAAGGTTTATCGGTGCGCCGGTTATCAGTGAACAGATGCCCAGCGGGTCAAAGTATCTGAACTGCATATACTGCGGAATAAGGATTACCTGCGTAGGAACGATGATCTGCATGATTACTATCGCAAACATGAATCCCTTGCCCTTGAACTTGAATCGTGCAAAGCCGTATCCGACTATCGAACAGGTAAGTACCTGGATTATCGAGCATACAACGTTTACCGTGACTGTATCCCATACCAGCTTCGGGTAATCTATAGCTACCCATGTTTCTTCAAGGTTGCTCCATGTGAATGTCTTTGGTATCCACATGATAGACGGGTCTGACATTTCTGTCTGAGGTCTTACCGCACAAGAGATCATGTAGAGTATCGGATAAACTACGACAAACGCAAGTCCGAAAAGGATAAGGAAACGGAACACCGGCCATACCTTTTCACCTACTCGTCTGCCGAGAATATACTTGTAATGCTTCTTCTCTGCATCGGTGTACTTGAAGTAATGAGTGATGATCTCCCAGCTGCTCACATGGAACTTGCTGAGACGCTCCTTTTCTTCCTTTTTGAGCTGTCTTTTTGATTTTGCTTTTTTCTGAACGGAAGCAGCTTCCTGTACAGTCTGAATATTTTCGTTGTCCATTGAAGCACCTCCTTAATCTACCTGATAGAATATGAATCTCGAAACTATCGCGGAGATTATTCCGAGTATAGCTCCTACGATCGCAAAGTAGATCCATGCCATTGCTGACGCGTGATCGTACTCCCACTGCTTTACATAAGTCATGACCTGCTGCATTACAGGGTTATCAGACTTTACGAATGCGTCGATCGTTGTGTAAACGAGGTTTACAAGGATCATCGGGGAAATTGTCGGGAATGTTATCTTCCAGAAGAATTCCCAGCCTGTAGCGCCCTCCATAGACGCTGCTTCCTTTGCGGAAACAGGTATTGTCTGGAGTGCCGATATGAATATCAGGATCTGGATACCGGAATCCCATATCAGGTTCAGCATCGAGCTTGTTACCTCGGAAACCGTGTCCGCAAGCTGCTGGCTTATGTTGTTCAGACCCATGAACATCAGGAAGTCCTCAACAAAGTCCGTTTTGAACAGCGCGCTGAACTGTGACGCGTCCGAAATACCTTGTGACAGCATATCACCGTTTATAACTCCGAGTACAGGACCCGTTGCTATAAGTACCGGCAGGAAGAATATCGCTCTCGCAAGAGTTCTGCCCTTGAACTTATCGTTCAGAAGAAGTGCCACGAACAGCGAGAATACAAGAACCAGCGGTACAGTGTATGCCGTCTCGCCCAGCGAGGTAGCAAGATTCTTCGGGTAATCCGGGTTTACGGTGAATGCCCAGCGGATATTGTCGAAATTATTCCACTCGGTATAGATACCCGGTCCGCTCATTCCCAGTTCTGCCTGACGCGCCGCGTCATTTACAAGTTCTGTTTTGCACATCGCGTACCAAAGAGACTGGCACATCGGAATGATGAACATATACAGAACTCCGACTATCCAGAGCGCTATAAAACCGTAGCCGTAAAGACCCTTTTTACGCTCGTAGGAGATCTTGGATTCCTTGATCTGCTTTACTTCACGGGGCTTTCTTCTGCGGATATCCACTTCGCCTTCCGCGTTGAGAGCCGCCGCAGATGCCGTCATGTGAACCGCGGCTTTTCTTTTGGGAGCTTCTTCCTCGACACGCTCGATCACTTCCTGTGATGCCTCCGGAGTATTTTCAGCCTCTTCGGGTGTCTGATCACCGAGCTTCTCGGTTTCAAAATCACTCATAGTCTTCTACCCCCAATCCGTAGTCCTTCAAATTGACGGACTTGTCATTGAATGTTATCTCATCTGTGTCTGTGTTCACGCGGATAACCGTTCCGTTGCTGTAGGTCGTCTCAACCTCAGTGCGGCTTATACGTTTGTAATCGGTGATCTGTGCGTCGGAAACCGACTTCACGATCTCGTCAAACAGCTTGTATTCGCTTACCGAGCGGTCAAGCCAGCCCTGGTAATTCGTGTAGTAGAGAATGTCATACTCACTGTCGGCAAACTTGTTCGGATTCTCATACATCATTTCGTAGTGGATCGGTGTTCCGGTAACAAGCGCGTAAAGTCTCAGCTCTTCAGCGTCCGCACTCTTGTTTATCGCCTTTGTGGTGTACGGTACAAGTCCGTGAAGCACCATTTCCGCAAACGGAATATCGTAATCGAAGATATCGTAGTTAGAAGAATACAGCGGAACGTCTTTGATGTAATCCACATACGGAAGCAGATACTGATTTGCATTTTCTGCCATTATCGTGAATCCGTTGTCTTTGAGCTTCTGATAGCCCTCCTGGAGGATACCTATTGTATCTTCTCTTACGATGTACGCTCTGCCGTCCTTGTTTTCACGGCTGAAATCGCTGTACAATGTGTTTGATGCCTGATTCAGCGAGATGTTTGTGGTGCTTTCCGCCTTGAAGCTGTCACTCAGCTTATTGAAGATATCCGGGAAGTACCACGGAGAAAGGATAGTCCAGCTGCTCTTCGTGAGATGCGGCAGACCGAAAGCGAGATCAAAGGGTGTCTGTGTAGCGTAAGCCTTTGTTATCTGCTTTGAAGCATTCAGTGTGAATGAGTAGCCGTTGCCGGATTTGTAGAATTCCATTATGTCGCAGCTCGGGAACAGTTCATATCCCTGTGCTTCAACATAATTCTTGAATTCGGTGTAATCGCCCTTGCCGCCAAGCTTTGAGGAATACTGGAAGTTTGCTGCGACTTCACCGACGATCCCGGTTTCGCTGAAATCCTCGTAAATGATCTTGATGTTGTTTACGCCGCCCTCTTCAAGCTTCTTGACCATTTCAAGAGCCTCGGAGTAGGTTGTCGCCGCAGTCTGGATATCAACCGGGAATCCCAGAACTGACTGCGTTTTAACGGTTCCGCCGTACAGTGTCAGATAGTAGGGAGCTTCGTTGGAAGTTGTTTTCTTCTGAACTCCCACCGTGCCTGTGAGGTAGTCTCTGTAAACATTTGCTACATCTGTCCAGTTGAGATCGTCACCGTAGATCGGGTAGTATGTTGTTGTCAGATTTCCGGCTTTTATGCCCTCCGCTTCATAAACTGTCAGCGCAGTGTTGCTGTTGCCCATGAAGTAGTTGTCTCTTGTTCTGAGTGTGTACTCAAACCAGCAGGCATTCAGGTCTGTAACGTTCTGTCCGGTCACCATTGCATGCTCGATCGCGTAAGCATCACCGTCGGTTGCGATCATTACAAGTCCCGCACCGGCGGTCTTGTTGATATTCGCCATTACCGGCATTGTCACCTTTTCGATCACGTCCCCGGCATACAGCTTTCCGACTGCGAGATCGTCGCCGTAAACCTTGGATTCAAAGGTATTGTTGTCACCGTATGCGGTGCCGTTGTTGTAATTGATGACTGCTCCTGAGCCGTCCGGAACTATGAACATTCCCTCTTCCGCGTAAGCGGTGGAACCCATATTCTCAAGTACATGAACGTTGAGTATCTGATATCCTGTCTCGTTAGTCGCGGGATCGGTTTCCGGTCTGTTCTCAACTATTCCTGCCGACGGGACTGTAGCCTTGAACGTACCGTCGTTGTTGATCGTGATCTCCAGCGGGACTTCGATACTGTACTTATTATAAGTGAACACGAATCTTACGCCGTTCTCGATCTTTTCACAGGACTTTGAAACATTCGAGTCGTATGCTCGAACCGAGGATTCAACCGTCTTGCTCTCGGTGCTTACAACGTCTATAGATATAGGCGTGCTGCGCTTGCTGAAGCGGGTCTTGTTGGAATCATCGGTATTGTAGTAGCTTGACCACCATTTATGACCTGTCTGCTTATCCTCGATCGCAAATACCGCAGTCTTTTCGTTGACATAAAGAGCAAGCCGGGAATTTTCAGCCATTATCTTCATATCCGCAAGAGCTTCGGCTTCGGTCACATGAATACCGGTATCTTCTTCACCGACACCAGCCTCCGCGGCAGCTTCCTCGGCGGGAGCATCGGCAATGTCCTCAGTGACCTCCGAATCCGACCAGACCGGCACGGACGCGGCAGAAACCGCTATTACCGCGGCAAGGCAAGCCGTGAGCAGCCTTTTCCTTTTATTTCGCATTTTATAACCTCCGTTAGAGTTTTCGTCAGCCATGCTGTGACCGCTAAATACTGAATCTGTACATAAGCTCCGTATATACGGAATATCCGAATACGAATACCTGCTGGAACAGAGTCAGGAGCAGTACCGCAAGGAAAAGGATTATTGCCATTGCAACTACCGTGAAGAACATAGCAACAAGCGTTTTCGGTATCGAATACTGGTGTACGGTCTTCATTGCCGATATCATAAGCACCACCGACCAGACAATGCCGAGATATCTGAAGAATGTTATAAATCCGCCTTCCGTTCTGAGAAGGAAGTTGGAAGCGATTATAACTATAAGTTCCGAAATAAGGTAAGGAACAAGCGCGTATGCAGATACGCAGAAGATGTTCCTCATTGTACCCTCGCCGTCAAACAGCGTACACAGAGACCAGTTTCCGATCACCCATGTAAGGAACAGTATTACCGATGATGAGAAGTACGGTACGATATTGAATACCTTAACGTAGGTGTCGTTGAACAGAAATCCCGTAAACTGAGCGCTTGCAACGCTTATTATGAAGAACGCTGCAACTATGACCCAGGCAACTTTCATGTTATAGCCTTTTTTCCAGCGCAGGTCATCATATCCCTCAAACGGGTGTCTCATTACATAGAACGGCCATTTCCAGGCAGGCAGATCCAAATCAAATCTCATTATTCCGACCCTCCTTTACTTGCCGCTTTCTTCTTTTTAAGGTATTTTCTAACGTAACTCAGTACGATCAGACCAACGATTATTACAAGAATTATCGTGAGCATCCAATTGAAGTTTGCTCGTATGAACTCTATTCGGAAGCTCTTGAACGCTCTGTTGTAACCCGCGCGGGAAGTGCGGTAGAAGTAGTCGAGCGCTGTCTGGTAATCGTTCTGGTTAAGGTACGCGTTGCCGAGACCTATGTAGGCAAGCCAGTAGTTCGCGTCTCTTCTGAGAACTTCCTCCCACGGCTCCTTAGCCTCGTCGTAGAGACCCTCATTGAACAGCTTGATAGCTTTCTGAACTATTGAACCGAACTCGGTCTCGCGGAATACGGTTATGCTGTTCTTGATGTTATCCACCACATAGACTCTGCCTTTGTAAGTCTCAACGGCGGAAACCGATCTGAACGTACCTTTCTGTGTACCCTGGGAGTTTTTGAAGCCCTTTGTTCCGAAGATGAAGAGCAGGTCACACTCGTCGGTGTACTGGAACACACGTCCCGTTGCGAAGTCAAGCAGGTAAATGTTGCCCTCAGAGTCAACATCGACATCGGTTATCGCTGACGAATATGTGGTACCTTTATAGTATCTTGTTGCGTAATCGCCGTATGTGTAATCCGAATATCCGAGATTTATGAAGATGTTGGTACCTGCGGGGTTCAGCTTCTTGAGGATATCCGTATCGGCGGATTTACTTTCGGTAACTGTGTAGATGAAGCCCTCGCTGTCGATATCGAGATTTGATATCGAAATTGCGACGTTACGGCGCATTGCAATGATCTGATCTCTCGTATAGATGAGCTTCCAGAACTGCTGAGCGATAACCTCTGCGGTAGCCTCGACTCTGTTCGCACCGTAGTAGGAGTTGAACAGACCGAACTCTGAGAACTGCAGCGCACCCTGTGTTACCGAGGGAACGATGACATAAACGTTGAACGCGCTGTCAACTATGACCTTCTTCGGATTGAATGTCTTTCCGTCCTCGAAAACCTTGTCTGACGGGCGGATATACTCCATTACGATCTCAAGATCCTCGTTGAAAGTAACGACTCTGTTGTTATCGTAATCCGCAACATAGATCCTTGTGTAACCGTCGGTGTTTGTTCTCACATAAACACCCTGCGGGTTCTTGAATGTTGTCTTTTTGATCTCGCTTCTGCTCTCGGGAAATTCATCTCCGTAGTGCAGCTCCTCGACTACCCGGGTAGCTTCCGGTGAGAAGGTCTCATCGGTTATTATAAGTCTGTTGTTCTTACTGTCTGTGATATAGAACTTTCCGAGCTTCTGATCTATGAATATATCCGAAGGCTCGGCAAGATTCTTGAGCTGCTCCTGCATGGTGCTTGATTTGTCGCTGTAATCCAGCTTGTCGAGTCCCATGTCCTTGCCGTCAATAACCTTGTCAACGACAAAGCCGTTCTGCGACGGTATCGGGTCTCCCCACCAGTCGTAGTTGTAGCCCGTGTACGGCTCATCGGCAAACGCCGTGACCGACAGAGCGGTAAGCGATACAGCAGCGGTAAGTGCCGCAGCCGCAAGCTTCTTGAATAACGACATTAAAATCATCCTTTCTTGATTAATCTTTAAGACCGCTCTGTGCCATTGTTTCAACGACAGAGCTCTGACACAGCAGGAATATCAGCATAGGCGGTATCATCAGCACCACGGTTGCCGCCGCTGCGACACCCGCACGGGCAATACCCGAAGCGCTTATCTGCTGCAGAACTGTCGGGATCGGTTTTAATGCTTCGTTATAAATGAATGAATAACCTGTGATCTGCCATGCGCCGTTAAACGCGAAGATCATAAGTGTGAGCCACGCAGGCTTTACGTTGGGCATTACTATCTGCCAGCAGATCCTCACCTGACCGGCGCCGTCAAGGTATGCCGCCTCGATAAGAGCGTCGGGAAGCTGACCTATGAACTGACGCATGAGGAACAGACCCATTGATGTTGCAATGTACGGAAGTGTGATAGCCAGATAAGTATCTATGATACCCATTGTTGCCATTACGATGTACTGCATGATGTACAGTACGGTACTTGTGAACAGAAGGGTTATCTCTATAATCTTATTGAGCATCTTTCTTCCGGGGAACTGCACCTTTGCGAGAGCATAAGCCGCAGATGAAGAGAATATAAGCTGTGCGACCGTAACGACTATCGCTACGAATACCGAGTTGAATATGTAGCGGCTGAACGGAACCCACATATTTGAAGCTGTGTTGATAAGGTCAACATAGTTCTGGTTAGTGGGCGCCATTGCGTAAAGCTTAGGCGGGAAGAGGAACAACTCTTCCGACGGCTTTATGGACTGTATTGCCGACAGATAGATAGGGAACAGCATGAACAGTCCGAGCAGCACCAACAGTATAAAAATGGCTATGTCGCCGCCGCGGCTTCCGCCATATTTCTTTCTGGATTTTTTTGGTCTCATGACTACCGTCCTTTCGGTTGTTTATATTTTGTATTGCAGACGTGACTGCACGTTTAATCGAGATACTTTCCGAGCAGTTTCTTGATCGCCCAGTTGGCGATAAGCATTACCGCGAACAATACAAAGCATATTGCCGAGGAGTAGCCCATTTCGTATCTAATGGAACCGTAGTCATATGCGTGGGTCATTATTGTATGACCGGCGTAGTCGGTTGTCGGGAAAGCTGTGAGCATACGTCCGATATCGCCCGCCGTGAATGACGAAGTGATCTGCATTACCGCTGCGAACATGAGCTGCGGACCCATAGCGGGGATAGTAACGTAGATAAGTTCCTGACCTCTGTTCTTGATACCCTCGATTGCACCCGCCTCGTAACGGTCTCTCGGGATACCCTGGAGACCTGCGCGGATAGCAAGGAAGCCTGCACCCAGCGCCATCCAGAGCTGTACGACTATCAGAACTCCCATGATGTAGTTCGCGTCGGTGAGCCACTGGATCGCGCCCTTTGCTATACCGAGGTTGATAAGGTACGCGTTCATGATACCGTAAGTATCACCGGAGAAGATAAGCTGCCATGTGGTGTAGATGTTACCGGCAAGTGTCGGAGCGTAGAAAACGAATGTGAACACCGTTTTCATAGGTCCCGGCAGCTCGTTTATCAGCCACGCGAGAATAAAGCAGAGTATGTAGCTTATAGGTCCCGTTACTACCGCGAACACAAGTGTGTTCTCGATAGCTTTCAGGAATACCTCGTCCTCGAGGAACAGAGAGTAGAAGTTGCTCAGACCCACCCAGCGCGGGAACTGCGCCATGTTGAAGTTTGTAAATCCCATAGGGAGGGAGATGCAGACCGGAATTATCATGAATATGAGGAACAGTACGAAGTACGGAGCGATAAGTCCGTAAACTCCCACGTTCTTTTTCATTTCTCTCAGTGTATATCGGAACTTATTGTCCTCGATATAGAGAGATTTTTCTTGCTTTGCCAATGCTTTTCCCTCCTGTTTAATTGCTTATCAGGGCGAGATCCTGATTCTTTCTCGTGATCTCGGAGTTGATGTCTCTGTTGTAGGAAGACAGTGCGTATCTCGGGTTCCATGCGTCGTTTACTACTGCTCTGAACGCGTTTTTAACGTGACGTGTGGTTGCGTAGGAAGCGGGGATTATCGGGATCTCAACTGTCTTGCTCATAGCGTCGGAGATCTTGTTGTACTCGGAGTTTGACCACGGGAGAGCCGCAAGCGCGTTCTTGTTCGCGGTATCGAAACGTCCCATCTGTCCCATCTGACCTTCGATCGTTCTGCCGTAGCTGGTCATTACATCATCGGAGGTGAACCACTTGATGAATTCCCACGCCGCGTTCTTGTCAACGCACTTGGTAAATACCACCGCGCCGGCGCTGCTGGAGTTTGCCGCATAGTTGATATTGCCTATAGGCTTGCCGTTGATATCAACATCATCGGGAGTTCCGGGAACGTGTGTGAAGTTCCACAGACCCTTGATCTCCGGAGCAGAAACAGTTAACTGGTTGAAGAATGTGTAGTTGTTGATGATGATCGGCATTTCACCTGTTCTGAAACGTGTGAACGGGTCGTATGTCTGCTCAAAGTCGTAGATCGTATAGAAGTCAGTCCACTTCTTGAACACATCTACTATTATCTTTCTGTCAAATGTTGTCTGTGAAAGATCGTCAACATACATATTGTTGCCGGTCTGGAGGACAAGCATGGAGAATGTGTCTCCGGACTCAAAGATCGAACTTGAAAGGTTGGATGTAGGCTGTACAAGACCGACTGTCAGGTACGAACGCTGGAGAACCGGTATTATCTCTATAAGCTGATCCCATGTTTCCGGGATATCTTCTTCATGTATGCCAAGCTCTTCGAGAATATCCGATCTGTAGAACATCATCGGGAAAGTCTGAGAAACGGGAAGTCCGTAAACGCCGCCGTTGTAGGTGTAGAGTGTAGAGATACTGTCTGTGAATCTGCTTTCTACGACCTCCTGATAATCGAGGAATTCGGAAATATCTACGAGAAGTCCTCTTGCCGCGCACTGTATCGGGAAGTCACCGCCGAGGAACAGCGCGATATCCGGTCCTTTTCCGGCAAGCGTAGCTTCGAGGATAGCGCCCTGAACGAGGTTGATGCTTGCCTGAACGCCGGAGTTGCCCTGGTTGAAGTCATTATCAACGAGATCCTTTACGACCGTTGCCTGGTCACGTCCGAGAGATACCCATACGTTGAGGGATTTCTCACTTGTGTCGGAAAGCATTGTGTAATCTTCAAAGAATGAACCTATGAATGCCTGGAAGCCGAATGCGAATTCTTCAAAGAAATTGCCGTTTGCGCCGCGGATATTGTTCTTTTCGTGTGCCGTCAGAACTTCGATGTAATCGAGTTCGAGAGGCTGGTCACGGTAGTCTCTCATCCATGCGGAGACCGCGGAGATGTAATCTTTCAGAGTTCCTACCATCTGCGGGATCTCGTCAACCTTGTCAACACAGCGCTGGAGAATTACCGCGAGGGACTGGAGGGACGAAGCTTCGGAACCCTGACCGAGTTTTTCGATGTTTGCCTTTTCTCTGTAGAGAGTATCTATTGCATTTTCAAATACATCAATAAGTTCGGTGATCTGTCTGTCAACCTGATAATCGTTGTATTCATCGGGGGACGGACCTGTTATCATAAGAATACGTCTGTAGTAGTAGTTCAGCTCATAAACGAGATCGTCGAGTCTTCTCATTATCTCGCCTATGTCACCGGGAACAACCTCCATTGTCAGAAAGTGTTCGCCTGCTTCAAGGAAGAGGTAAAGATCGTTTCCGTTGGAATCTTTAAGATTCTGAATGTACCAGTTCGGATCATAGGGGAATGAAACTATGTCCATTTCCTTGTTCGGAACTGCTCCGTCTATGTAGATGCGTCTGTTGGAATAGAATCCGCGCATCTTGTTCTGTCTTGCCTTGAACGAGATATTGTAGTAACCGTCGGTAGGAACGGTGAAGCTCCATGTTATAGCCTGAGCAGCCTTGTTCCATGTATCCGAACCTATGGTGTTGTATCTCTGCTTGGTGGGGTGGGACGGGCTTGCATAGCTGGAGGTTCTGTCGTATGTGGCGTAGAGTGTGGAGGCTGTCTTGTATATCGGGGACTCACCCTGTATCAATATAGTGTTTGTTCCTATATCATTCTTGCCGAGAGAAAGCTCGGGAGTATTCTGGATATCTCCCTGTGCCGGTTCCACATAATCCGGAAGCTCATCATAATTCTTGAATGTTATGGTTTTGAGAGCTATATTGGTTCTGATACCCTCGATAGTAAGAGTATGCTTTCCGGTTGTAAGGTTGAAGAAGTAGGGATCGTTGAACAAACCTTCCTTATCCTTGACCGGATATGTTACCCACATATCCTTTTCGATCTGTGTAGGCTTCAGTTCGTTATCCTTGCTGTCCTTTCTTATTTCGGAAGCGTCCTCCCAGTATCTGTCAAGTGTGATATCATTGCAGGCTGTGAACGGGTATTCACCGTCTATCATAATTCCTATATCAACAGTGGTGCTGCCGCCGGATATCGTATAATAGAAGAACTCTAAGCAGTAGTTTCCTGCTTCCGCAACTTCAAACTCATATTCAAGCTTGCCGCGGTTGTTAGTCCAGACAGCACATTGTTCCTGACCGGAATAATCCATTACCTCTACAAGAGGAGCTGTCCCTTCGGCGTCCTCGACCCTGGTTCCGGTGCCTGCTTCAATAACTATCTCTTTTTTGGGGAAAACATCGTTCTTATGCTTTTCGTAATAAGCACTGTACGCATTTTCCCTGTTACCGGTATTCATAACATTTTTGATTGCCGATACCTCTATCTCCTCTTCGGTTAGAGAAGACTGATCCTCGTTCTCCGCGTAAACGGGAACGGTCTGCACCGTCAGAAGCATTGCTGCCGCGAGAAGTATCGCCGGTATTTTTTTCTTCTTGCCCAAAATAAGCTCCACCTTTCCGGATTCATATTATTATGAGTTGTTATTCTTTGATTAAAAGCAGATCACTGCTTATATATACTGATTTTTCCGTCCTCAAGCTCTACGCGGACTCTGTCTCCTCCGCTTATGCCGAGAGCCGACAGATAATCTTTCGGGATCTGCAAACGTCCCGCCTTATCAAGCAGCACAAGTTCATCGTGAACTTCGCTTTCTTCCATTGCCCGGATCTCAGCCTGCTGTATCTCGCTCAGCTCGTCGAATGAGATACCCGTCAGCACAGGCTTTCTGCGTATCATCTCGCTTGAAGTCTTGCCGTCGCGTATTGCGACTACACGGTCTATGGACTTTGCGAGGTTCACATCATGTGTGACGATAATTACGGTAACGCCGGTTTCCTTGTTCAGACGCTTGAAAACATCGAGCACATTCCCCGCGGTTTTCGTATCTACCGCTCCCGTAGGTTCGTCTGCAAGCAGCAGCTTCGGGTTGTTTGCAAGCGCTATTGCAATTGCCACTCTCTGCTGCTCACCGCCGGACATCTGTCCGAGCATCGAATTTTTTCTTGCGGAGAGTCCGACCATATCCAGCAGATATTCCGCACGTTTGCGCCTGTTTTCGTAACCGCTCAGCAGCATCGGCATTTCTACGTTTTCGACCGCCGTAAGATAAGGGATCAGGTTGCGCGCATTGTTCTGCCAGACAAAACCGACTGTTTTACGCTTATATTCGATAAAATCCTTGTCTGTGAATTTAAGAAGATCTCTTCCGTCTATATAAAGACTGCCTGCCGACGGCTTATCCAGCCCTCCGAGCATATTCAGAAGTGTTGACTTGCCGGAACCGGAGGCACCGACAATTCCCATAAGCTCTCCGCGCTCGACCGTAAGGTCAAGCCCCTGAAGCGCCATAACCTCTATATCCCGGCTCTTGTATATTTTGACAAGATTGTCACATCGCACCATAACATTTTCAGGGGGTGCAAGAAGTACGGTTTTCGGCATTATCTGTTCCTGTATATTTATATTATAATGGTATATTGTTTCTTACTGTATTTACGATCTCTCCGTCCTCGAGAGAATACACAACATCCGCAAGCTGCATCATAGCCTCATCATGCGTGGTCATCACTACTGTGATACCGTCGTCATGCACAAGCTCCCTGAACAGAGCCAGTACGGCAGTTCCGGTATTTGAGTCGAGGGCGGCTGTAGGTTCGTCCGCGAAGATGATCTCGGGCTTGTTTGCAACAGCTCTTGCAATTGCGGCTCTCTGCTGCTCACCGCCGGAAAGTTCACCGGGACGATGATTCATACGTTTTCCGAGTCCCACTCTTGTAAGACACTCCTTAGCCCTTGCTGTTCTGCCTGAGATCGGGTGTCCCGCGAGCCGGAGCGAAAATTCCACATTTTCCAGTGCTGTCATAGTCGATATAAGAGCAACCGACTGGAAAACGAACGAAAGCTTCTGTCTGCGCAGTTTGTCGCGTTCGGGATCACTTAGTTTTCCTATATCCTCACCGCAAAAGTAAACGTTTCCGCTGTTTTGTCTGTCGAGCGCACCGAGAATATTTATCAGGGTGGTTTTGCCTGAACCGGAACGTCCTCGCAGACATACCAGTTCACCCTCGTTTACTTCCAGATTTATATCTGTGAGTGCGTGAACAACGCTTCCGTCGCCTATTGTGAAATCCCGGGAGATGTGTTCGGCTTTTAGTACATTTTTCATAAGTTAAGAGAAAAATAATGTTAATTTTACTGCAAATTATCTGAAAAATATGAAAACGAGCATAGTTACCCCATACTTTACCTTACTATTATATCAAAAATCATCTGTTTTGTCAATAACCCATAAAAAACTTTTGAAGCCTATTATTTTCTTGTTGCGAATTAACCAAAAAAGATAAAAATTAAGTAAAAATTAGCAGATATAGACAATCACATTAAATTTACTACAAGATATTGAATCAAATAATATGAAGCAAGTAATCGTTTTCTACATTTTATTCTTGATTTTTATAAAAAATCGTGATAATATATAAAATATATTACATATTTCTTTTCATTTCATCAAAATAAGGAGATAACATGAAAACAGGACTTGTACTCGAGGGTGGAGCAAGCAGAACTATCTTTACCTGCGGGATCCTTGACGCACTTCTCGATAACAACATTTTTTTAAACTATGTTGCCGGAGCGTCTGCCGGAATATCCTACGGCGTTTCTTATCTTTCAAAGCAGTCCGGAAGAAATCACAAGATCACAGAGCTTTACATGAATGACAAACGGTATATGGGTTTCGGAAATATGCTTGACAGAAATAACCGTTCATATTACGGACTTGATTTCGTTTTTGGTGAAGTTCCGGCGAGACTGCTTCCTTTTGACTTCGATGAATACAAAAGAAACGGCGAGAACGGATTCGGCGCGGTGACAAATATCGAGACCGGAAAAACAGAATATATGCGCGTAAAAGCGGAGGACAAGAAATGGACTGTACTCCGCGCCTCATGTGCATTACCTATACTGTTCAGCCCGATCAAAATAAACGGGGCTTACTACATGGACGGCGGGATAACTGACTCTATACCGTTCAGATATGCGCTTGACAGCGGACTTGACAAGGTTATAGTTGTTCTGACGCGTCCCCGCGGATATGTGAAAAAACCTGAAAAGCTGACTTCCACGGTAAGACTTAAATATCCGAAATATCCGAAGCTTGCGGAAGCTCTAAAAAATCGGCATATAATGTACAACCGTGAGCTTGAAGAGCTTTCACAGCTTGAAAAAGAGGGAAAAGCCCTGGTTCTTGCTCCGGAAAAAGACTACGGTATAAAAAGAACGGAAAACGACCCTAAAATACTGCTCCCGTTTGAAAAAGAAGGATATGATTATGCCGTGCGCAATCTTGAAAAAATAAGATCATTCATAAATTGATCCTAAAAAACATGATCTGATTTATCCGTTTTTTGAAAAATCATATCTCCTCATTTTTATATTATATCACACAACTATTGTTATGTCACGAACATTTTCATACTTTTATATAAAAAACCCTTGATTTTTTCTTTAAAATAGTTTATAATATATTTTAAGGTTTTCTCTGCCGCCGGATTTTTTGATCCCGGCAACAGTATGAGATACTTATAATGTAAAAAAGCCCTTGAATATGAACACAGACCCCGTGCAAGGTCGTGTTGTGAACCATGTCAGGCGGGGAACCGAGCAGCATTAAGCAAATCTTCGGCTTGTGCGCGGCAAGCCTGTGTTCATAATCAAGGGCTTTGTTTTTGAAATCAACAGGAAGGAGAGCCTTTATGTATCTTGCATTATACCGTAAGTACAGACCGCGTACATTCGATGACGTTATATCGCAGGAACATATTACCACAACTCTCAAAAATCAGCTTAAAAGCGGTCAGTCCTCCCACGCGTACCTCTTTACGGGTTCACGGGGAACAGGTAAAACGACTTGTGCCAAGATCCTCGCCAAAGCTCTTAACTGTACCGATCTTCGTGACGGAAATCCCTGTCTTGAATGTGACAGCTGCAAAAGCATAGATGAGGATTATTCTGATATTACCGAAATTGACGCAGCTTCCAACAACGGCGTTGACGATGTGAGAGCGCTGAAAGAAGAGTCTTTCTACGCACCCATGTCGGGAAAGTATAAAGTGTACATCATAGATGAGGTACATATGCTTTCGATCAATGCCTTCAATGCTCTTCTGAAGCTTATAGAGGAGCCGCCTCCCCACGTTGTATTTATTTTTGCAACTACGGAAGTCCACAAAGTACCGGCTACTATTCTTTCCCGCTGTCAGAGATTCGAGTTCAGAAGAATTGATATAAATGACAGCAAAAAACGCCTGTTATGGGTAGCGGAACAAGAGGGAAAAAAGCTTTCGGAGGACGCAGCCTTTCTGATATCCAAGATATCGGAGGGCGGAATGAGAGATGCTCTTTCACTTCTTGACCAATGCTTCGCAGTAAGCGACGATGTTACCGAAGAAGTTGTCAGAGAGTGCGCAGGTATCTCAGGCAGCGACTACCTGTTCAGAATATGCAGTCTCGTCAAGGAACAGAATTCCCGTGAGCTGCTTATGCTCCTGGACGAGCTTACCGCAAAATCCAAAGATGTCACAAGGCTTTGTGAGGAACTTATTTCCCACTACAGAAGCCTTATGCTTATCAAATCCGGCGCTGACGCTCTTGCCGTGCGTGTAACGAATTCAGGTTTTGAACAGTTGAAAGAGCAGTCGGATCAATACAGTCTTGAGCAGATAATGCGCTGTCTTTCTATTCTGAGTGATACATTCACAACAATGGGCAGAGTCCGTACCCCTGCACTCTACCTTGAGATGTGTTTCATAAAGCTCTGTACCCCTAAGCTGGATATGAATGAAAAATCTCTTTCCGCAAGGATAGACAGGCTTGAACAAATACTCGAAAACGGAGTATCAAACGATTTATTACAGGTGTTACAAAATAAAAAATCAACTGATAACAGTACATCTGAAATATTCTCTCAAACCCCGTCAGAATACAGAAAAAAACAGCCTGATGATTTAAAAACAGCTGTTTTTGGAGAGTTGGCAGAACAATCTTCAGACGTTAAAAAAGTAAGTGAATCAAATCATAAAAATAACACCATAAATAATGAAGAAAATAACATAATAACAGATGTTATTAATAAAAATTATGTCACTCCTTTAAATACATGGCAGGATATTATTTCAACTTTGCCTATAAGCATCCGGCTTGGGGTCGAAAGTACAACCGCCTATATCAGCGGTAACAACATTCTGATAGACGGCGGAAAAATTGCGGTCGATATGGCTCTTAAAGATTACAGAGCAGAAATAACAAGCGCGGCTTCAAAAGCGCTTCACCGCGATGTTGTACTTTATCCCATGGCACAGTCAGAAATAAAGAAAACACCGGAATCCGGTGTGACAAACAAAGTCAAAGTTTTTCTTGACCGTGCAAGGTCAATGGGAATCGAAATAAAAGTAAAATAACGAAAGGAAACAGAAACTATGAAAGCAAGATTACCTCAGGGATACACAAACAAGGGAGCCGCAAACATGAACTCCATGGTAAAGCAGGCACAGAAGATGCAGGAGGACATTCAGCAGGTTCAGGAAAGACTCGAACAGACTGACTTCACCGAAACTGCAGGCGGCGGAATGGTAGAACTTACTATGACAGGCGGCAGAGTTCTCAAAGAACTTAAAATCAATCCCGACATTGTTGATAAGGAAGAGATCGATGAACTCCAGGATATCATCATTGCAGGCGTAAACGCTGTTATCCAGAAGATAGATGAGGAAAGCGCAAAAGAAATGGAAAAGGTAACAGGCGGCGTAAGCTTCCCCGGACTTTTCTGAAATGGCTGAATACAATTCCGTACCTCTTGTTTCGGCTGCGGAACAGTTTGCAAAGCTTCCCGGTATCGGTATGAAAACCGCGCAGAGACTTGCATATTATATGCTGAACCAGCCGATAGAGGACGTTGAGCTGTTTACTTCGCAGATACTCAACGCCCGTAAAAGCGTTCACTGCTGCCGTATCTGTCAGAACTTCACCGATACCGACGAATGTTCTATCTGCGGTGATATCAGACGTGACAAAAAGACTATATGCGTAGTTGAAGCGCCGAAAGATGTTTCCGCACTTGAACGTGCAGGCGGATTCAACGGAGTGTATCATGTTCTGCACGGACTTCTTTCTCCTATGGAGAATATAGGGCCGAATGATATACGTATTGCAGAGCTTATGAAGAGACTGTCGGGTGATATCGACGAAGTGATCATGGCAACAAATCCGACAGTTGAGGGTGAAACAACAGCTTCATACATCAGCAGAATGATAAAGCCGCTCGGGATAAAGGTCACAAGGCTCGCATACGGACTTCCGGCAGGTTCATCTCTCGAATATGCCGACGATGTCACGCTGCAGCGGGCGCTTGAAAACAGAAACGCAATATGAACTGTTTTTAAGTTTCCCCAAAATTTTCCGTGATACCCCTCAAAGCGTTTATTCATGCGGCTTTCAAAATGAATGGGATTTTCAATTTTCCATCGCCTACAACTGGCTTATTTAAGGTGTTTTATTGAGTTTCGCGTTCAGTTTTTGGGGAAACTTAAAGAACTGTTGCCAAAATCGGATACACCGATATATTATACTATTATAATAGTATATCTGTTTGTCCATAAAGTCTTATATTTTTTCACAGATGCTCGGATCTCTGTGAAACGGCATGGGTCCAGCGTCACGCCGGCGCGGTCCGCGTAGGACGTCTGTCAAAAAAAGGAACTATTTCGACAGACTGAAGCAGACATTTTTAATGTCTGCTTATTTTTTTATATAATATTCTCTATCGTACTGTTAATCTGCACAATAAAATTTATAAGTTTTACTATTGAAAAATGTTTTCGTTTATGGTAGAATATTATCTGTATCACTATGTTCAAAAGTTTTCAACATTTTTCATCATATAAGGAAGGAAATGTATAAAATGAGCTCATTTGAAGAGACAAAGAAAAATGAACTTAATTCATTCGGAGATATATTTGAAATAATGAAGCAGAGACTCGATGTTTCCGAAACTGCACGCAGCCTTTTTATAGACCCTATCAAACCTATAAAGCTAAATAACAAGACCGCTGTTCTTTTTATTGCAAATGACTGGGTAAAAAAGATCATCGAGGAAAACTATGACGAGATCTTCAAAAAGCATCTGAAAGATATTCTCGGTTTTGAGGTCGATATCGAATATGTGACAAACAACGATAATACTCTTACTCCCGAAGAAATAGTAAGAGTATCCGATCCTATCCCGGAGCTTGACGACGATCCTTATACAAAAACAAGACTCCACGAAACAGAAGAAAACAGCAACTACAAATATACCTTTGATACATTCATTGTCGGTGAAAGCAACAGACTCGCCTGCGCTGCCTGCAAGTCAATAGCGCAGGATAAAGCGGATTTCAACCCTTTGTATATATACAGTGAACCGGGTCTCGGCAAAACTCATCTTCTGTATGCGATCAAAAATGAAATAGAAAACCGACATCCCGAATACAATATTATATATGTATCTTCGGAAACATTTATCAGCGAATTTGTCAACAGCGTTAAAACCAATACCACCGAAATTTTCAAGAACAAATACAGAAACGCCGATATGCTGCTGGTAGATGACGTTCAGTTCTTTTCGGGCAAAAAGGAATCACAGAATGAACTTTTCCATACCTTTGAGGAACTTCACCGCAAAGGCAAGGAGATAATACTTACATCTGACCGCCCTCCGAAAGAGATCAACGATATCGAAACACGACTTATCACACGCTTCGAGTGGGGACTTCTGACAGATATCGCAGCACCGGAATTTGAGACAAGACTTGCTATAATCAAACGCAAGGCTGAACTTATGAATCTCAAGATCCCGAACAATGTAATGGAATATATGGCGGACAAGCTCAAAAACAATATACGTCAGATAGAGGGCGCGATCATAAGAATGTATCATATCGCGTTTCTTTCCGGCAATACCCCGACTATCCTCATGGCTCAGAATACTATCAAGGACGTTATGAACGAGCAGCAGCCGGTGCCGGTAACCGTAGATCATGTCATTACCGATGTTTCACATATATTCAATGTTTCACCGGAGGAAATGAGATCCAAAAACCGCAACTCCCAGGTGTCAACCGCGCGTCAGGTGGCTATGTATGTTATCAGCAAGGTTACGGAGCTTTCATATACCTCCATCGGCAAGGAGTTCGGAGGACGCGATCATTCAACTGTCGTTTATGCAACAAACAAGGTGAAAAAAGTCATGCAGACAGATTCCGCTTACCGCGCAACTGTCGAAGATCTGATAAAGAACATCAGCAATTCGTGAATTGCCCGGTCTTGTGTATGAACTAAGGTTATTGTTAAAAACTCTTACCGGTGTTGGATCGGGATAATGCTTAACGATCGGATAATGATTTAATTGTGCAGATCTTCCAATTCAACATACTTAATTGTGAAAATACTATATAAAATATCATATAATTTTTGATATGATAATATTTATATATATTATAAATATTCCACTTTTTTATCAACATTTTTATCCCCGTTAATAGTTAAAAGTTTAAATGTGGATTTGTTAAAAACCGTTTCAACTTTTGTAACATTTTATCAACCTGACATTTAACATCGGAATTTCTTTTGGTGTAAAGGCTTGAGAGACTTTTCCGCAGCTTCAACACCCCCTATAACCAATACTGAAATAATAATATTTGCTGCTTGTTTTTTCCGGCAGATAATTGAAAGTTTATTTTGCAGAAAGGAAAATAGTATGAAATTTACTATTGAAAAATCGGTATTGTCCGAAGCACTGAGCAGTGCATCAAAAGCGTGCGCTGTCAGATCTACTATCCCTGCTCTGGAGGGAGTTCTTATTTGTCTGAAAAACAACGAGATCACAGTTACCGGATACGATCTCGAAATAGGAATCAAGTGTATTATAAAGCCTGAACAGGCGGTTGAAGACGGAGAGATAGTTGTAAACGCGAAGATCTTCAGTGAAATGGTAAAGAAGATGCCCTCAGGACTTGTTGAAATAGCTTCTGAAAACGATACTGTGACTATCAGATGCGGTTCTAATGTATGTGATCTTATGGGAGTATCCGGCGACAATTATCCTAATATCCCGGAGCTTAAAAAGGACATCAGCTTTGAAGTTGACGAATCGGTCATGAAAAGCATGATCCGACAGACGATCCACGCAGTTGCGGTAACGGATATAAAACCGGTCCACATGGGCAGTAAATTCCATATCGAGAATAATATACTCAGCGTCGTTTCTGTTGACGGCGTAAGAATGGCAAAACGCACGGAACCTGTCGAATACAGCGATATTGACTTTGTTGTGCCGAAAAAGACACTGGACGAGTTTATGAAGATGCTGTCTGATGAGCCGAATGAGAAGAAAGTTACAGTCTGCATTGACCGCAATCAGATTTGCTTCTCAAAAGAGGATTATATGATAATCTCCAGACTGCTGGAGGGAAATTTCATAGATTATGAGAAGATAATGAACTTTGAGGAAAAATCCTCGGCAGTTGTCAACGCGCTGGATTTTTCCACTGCTCTTGACAGAACTCTTGTCCTCAATACCGATAAGTATAAATGCCCGGTTATCTGTACATTTGACAATGACTCGCTCCACATAGATATCAAAACCTCGGTAGGTAAAATGAACATAGATATCCCTGTAAAATACACTGGTGATAAGCTTGAAATTGCATTCAACGCGAGGTATATGATAGATGCGCTGAAAAACAGCGAGTGCGACGAAGTACGCGTTGATTTCACGGGTCCGCTCTTCCCAATTCGTATCCGTCCCCTGGAGGACGACAGCTTCGTAGGGATCGTACTTCCCGTTAGAAGCAAGTAATGGGTTTAAAAAGCACTCTTGATCCAAAAATAAACATTCATAAGATGAAGTTCTCAGCAGGTATATGATATGACAGTAATTGAAGCTGCACCTCCGTTCATAAAGCTTGAACAGTTCCTGAAATTCGGGAACATCGCCGAGACAGGCGGTATGGCAAAGCTTATGATACAGGACGGTATTGTTGAAGTAAACGGTGAAGTATGTGTTATGCGCGGCAAGAAGCTGTATGACGGAGATACTGTTTCCGTAAATTTTGAGGAAGGCACAGAGGAATTTGTGTGCAGAATAAGAGAATAGGCATATTGCCTGTTACTCAAATAATAATATGACGTTTTGTTATATTATAAGTAAATAATACGCCGGGAATTTGAATTAATGTTAATTAAATCTTTGTCTGTAAGAAATTTCAGAAATATAGCCTCCGCTGATTTTATCTTTGACCCAAAGGTGAATATTTTCACAGGAAATAACGCTCAGGGTAAAACAAATCTGTGCGAGGCTATTTCATTGTGCTTCGGTAAGAGTTTCAGAAGCCCCAAACTCTCCGAACTCCTGCCTTTCGGCTCGTCTGAAAGTGAGACTTCCGTTGAAATGTGCTTTACTTTCGATAATATGAACGAAAAGGAAAATACGATCCTATACACTCAGAAACGCGGTAATGTGAAGCTGAAATTCAACGGGATAGAGATGAAAGAGGCTGAAAAACTATACGGTGCGTTAAGATATGTACTTTTTATACCGGAAGATTTATATATAGTAAAAGGAGATCCCGCAACAAGACGCGATTATATTGATTTTGTCTCAAATATGATAAATCGTGTTCATAATATCAAACTTTATGAATATAACAAAGCTCTCAGACAAAAGAATAATATTCTGATGAATATGTCGGGCTATGACCCAAGCTTAGGGCTTATGCTCGAAAGCTGGAACGAGACTATAGCAAGACTCGGAGTTAATATTATGTGCGGCAGGATCAAGTATTTCGATATGCTCGCGCAGGCAGCCAATGAGTATTACAGCATGATAAACGGCGGAAACGAAATACTCGATATGAAGTATGAAAGCACTGTAATGGGCGATACTTCATTTACAGCCGATGATTATGAGATCATGTATGAAAGATACATTCAGCGGCTGAAAGAGACAGCAGAACGCGAACTGCGAATGAAATACACAGTTGTGGGCGCGCACAGAGATGATGTGCTGTTTTTCATAAACAGTATGGCTGCGAAAGACTACGCCTCACAGGGGCAGATACGCAGTATTGCTGTGGCACTGAAGCTTGCGGAGGCAAAGATGATAACCGATAAGAGCGGTGATGTTCCTGTTATCATTCTCGACGATGTTCTGAGTGAACTTGACGCATTCAGACGGGGATTTATAATTAATCATATTGAAAATTTTCAGGTGTTTATTACATCTTGTAATCTTGCTGATACGGATAAATTCTCTGAGGGCAGGATATGGAATGTAAACGGCGGGAAATTTGAGCTTAAAGAGGGATAAAATGTACCTGCATCTCGGAAGCGATGTTTCTGTTCATATAAATGAAATAATAGGAATATTTGATATAGAAAAAGTAACCGTTCAGAAATATATGAACGATTACTTATCAATATGTCAAAAAAACGGAAAAATATACTATGTGTCGCTTGATATGCCGAAAAGCATCATAGTATGCAGCGACACCGTGTATATAAGCAACGTCAGCTGTCTTACGCTGAAAAAACGCTTTGAGAGCATTGCTGTCGGTTCAGAGCAATCCGATTATGAACACGGTTGACCATGAGAGAACAGCACCTGCTGCAATACCTCCGATTATAAGAATGGGTGCTTTTGCAGGCTTAGACATTCTGTATTTTTCGGTAGTTGATATATCTGACAGTAATTTTTCAGCATTGTCATTAATGTCTTTCTGCGTCATTTCCAGCTTGTCCGGATTTAGAAACAGCAGTGCTTTTTCAAAGTAATCTCCCTCCGGTCTGATCTCAAGTACAAGCTTGCTTACTCCTCTCATTGTACCTCCTGTATTGCTTTTCCAACGGGTTTGATGTTTGTCAAGTATAAATTATTTACAATCAGTATTATTGTCACTTAACTGTAACTTAATTCAAAATTTATTCCACAGAATTAGGATTTGCCGGAAAAATGTTGAATCTGAGTTTTCAACCGCAATTTTGGTTGAAAACTTGGTTGAAAGTGTTAGATTTGCTTTATCAAAGAGACTTTGCGGATTTTTTATCAAAGATATTTATCAACTGAAAACAGAATGTAACAAATCATAAAATTGTTGTGCATTTTATATAAAACATAACCGCATTTTATGACAATTTTCATAATAGTCAAAAAGACGATAAACAATAGGGTTTGAGAAATATCTAAAAATTTCTTCATTAAGCATAATACAAATACTTTTTGTAAAAAGATTCTTTTCCACAAAATAACTGTTGAAAATGTTGAAAACAGTAATTTTTTAACCGTTTTGATGCTATGAACAGTGGAAAACTCTGTGGAATAAGTTAAAAATACGCTTGTTTACGCTGTTTTCTGAATAGTGAGAACGGGCAAAAAACAGATTGAACAGTAAAATATGAACAATGTGAGGAAATAAGAATGTCAAAACTGTATGTGGTTGGAACGCCGATCGGAAATTTGTCGGATATGAGTCCGAGGGCGCTTGAAACATTGAGGTCAGTGGATTTTATAGCGGCGGAAGATACCCGTGTCACAATGAAGCTTCTGACTCATTTTGATATACATAAACCTCTTGTAAGTTACTATGAACATAATATCCGCGAAAAGGGAGAGTTGATCCTCAATCGCATCATAGACGGTGAGAACTGCGCTATAGTTACTGACGCGGGAATGCCGTGCATTTCGGATCCGGGTGAAGATCTTGTAAGGCTATGCGCTGAACATGGTGTGGAAGTGAACGTGGTTCCCTCCCCTACTGCCGCAATGTCCGCTCTGGCAATTTCGGGTCTGTCAACATCGAGATTTTCATTTGAGGGATTTCTGAGCGTTACCAAAAAGCAGAGAAACGCTCATCTTGAAGAAATAAAGGATTATAAGCATACTCTGATATTTTACGAAGCTCCGCATAAACTCAAAAATACTCTGAATGATCTGTATGAAACGCTCGGTGACCGCAGAATTTCTCTTTGCCGTGAACTCACTAAAATACACGAAGAAGTTCTGCGCGGAACTATCCGGGAGATGATAGATTACTATGAGGACAAAACTCCGAAGGGAGAATATGTACTCGTTATAGAAGGTGCCGCAGAAAAACAGGAGGAAGCTTCCGATATAGAAGCTGCCGCTGAGTTTGCAAGAAAAGAAATAGATAACGGGAAAAAGGCTTCGGAAGCCTGCAAAGAAGCAGCAAAAAAATTCGGATTTTCAAAATCCGAAATATATAGTTTAATTGTTGATAACTGATCTTTTATTTTAATTTATGGCATTTTAAGGTGAAAATAGGTGATTAGATCACTTAATTTTCTGATACTATAATTATATAGAAAGGCAGATGATCTTATGGAAATAACGGTTACAGATATTCCAAAGTGTATAAAGTCATTTGCTTTTTCTCCGAGAATAGTATTGTCTGAAAAGAATACTGTAGAATATCTTATCAGAATGAAAGAATATATCTTTGGAAGCTCTTGTATTAAATCATCGGAAAAAATAGGAATAAATGTATTTGATCTTGTTTTTATCGGAGAAAAATGTTTTGAAGACTGTGTGGCATTATATCTGAACAAGATCAGTGATAATAACAGAGATGTCATAAAGACTGCTTTTCTGCTGAAAAAAATGTATAACGGAGAGAATGTAAGGATATCGTCGGTAATGTGTGACGACGACAAGGCTTATGTGAAAGAACCGGAATATGCTTTTCTTACTCTTCTGAACGATGATATAAAAACCGGTAAACGCAGAAATAAGGAAACAGATACAGATAAGAAAAAAGCAAACCTGAATAAGAAAGCAAGATTAGTTTTAGAATCTATACGGCTTACCGCGGTCAGATACGGTATGCAAAACACGATCCAATACAAGGAATTGATAGACAAGTATAATTTCAGACGATTCAGCACAAATCTGAAGCTTAATAACAGACCCGCTACATTGGAAGAGATCACGGCAGCACTTTCAATGAAAGATGACAAATGTATCGCGGATTTTTCAAATCCGAAAATAAGAGTCGGGTTTTCCGCTCTGTTCGCAATTGCTTACGGAGGATTTGAACTTAAAGACCTGTATTCAAAGAATACGGTTTTTGAAACCACAAGCTTTGAGAAAGAAAAGAAACTGAGCGATCTTGCTGCAGACCTTATTAATATAGTATATAACGGAAACGGGATAGAAATTGCAAATACTTTCATACATATCCTGACTGCTTTCTGCAAAACAGAGATGCCGCCGGTGAATATGAGAGATCTTGCCGCCATCATGGATAATTATTCAATGTATTACGCGGCTGCGTCGCTTGCTTCATGCTGTGAAAGCATTTTCAAATTTGACGGAATGAACGGAGAATTAAACCATTATCTGAAAAAACACACATTTGAAAGCTACTGGACTTGCATGGATAAACTTATGCTTATAAAGCAGTATGCTGTAGTTGTAAGCTTCTGCTATAAGCTTTCGGGATTTGATCCTGTTTCATACAGAGAAGATCCTGAATACCAGGGAGAGATACTGTACGCTTTCGAGCGGGCGGAAAAGTTTGCAAAGGAGCTGAAGAGAAGTGTCTGAATGTAAGCTTTGTCCGAGAAACTGCAAAACAGACAGAAGCATAAAGCCGGGTTATTGCGGATGTAAAGATGAGATACGTGTTGCAAAATATATGCTTCACTTCGGAGAAGAACCATGTATAACAGGAACGAACGGCAGCGGTGCTATATTCTTTTCCGGCTGTAATCTGAGATGTGTCTTTTGTCAGAATTTCCCGATAAGTCACGGATTGAAAGGTGAAAATGTAAGCAAGGCTCGGCTGAAAGAAATGATGTTTGAACTCCGGGATAAAGGAGCGCATAATATAAACTTTGTTACCGGAACTCATTT
Source organism: Ruminiclostridium sp. (assembly GCA_017941355.1). Taxonomy (GTDB): domain Bacteria; phylum Bacillota; class Clostridia; order Oscillospirales; family Ruminococcaceae; genus Ruminiclostridium_E. The sequence continues at coordinate 105,422 of JAGAWN010000124.1, forward strand.
TGCGGATAAGATAGCTGATGTACTGCGGGAATGTAAAATAGAACTTGGCATTCCTGTCGTTTATAACTGCGGAGGATATGAAAGCACAGAGACATTAAAAATGCTCGACGGACTTGTTGACATATATCTGCCGGATCTTAAATATTACAGCAGTGAGATGTCCGCAAGATATTCGGGAGCTTCCGATTATTTTGAAAAAGCATTTCCCGCTCTTGAAGAAATGCTTCGACAGCACCCGAAAGCAATGTTCCACGGGAATATTATGACATACGGAGTGATAGTCCGTCATCTTGTACTTCCGAAAGGATATCACGACAGTCTGAAACTGCTTGATATTATTGCAAGTCTTCCCTGCCCTCCTATCGTCAGTATAATGAGACAGTATACGCCGTGCTATGATGCCGGTAAATTTCCGGAAATAAACAGAAAGCTTACTACATTTGAATATGAGAAAGTTACAGATCATGCCGCGGAACTCGGACTGAAAGGATTCACGCAGAAAAAAGGGTGTGATACACTTGATATGACTCCTGATTTTTAGGGTAGTAAAATGAGTATAAATGATTTTGGAAATGTTATAGGTATTGTCTATATTTCTTTTTTTGTGGGGATCTTAGTTATTTTGACTGTAACTGAGATAATTTCAAGATTTGGAAAAGAGAAGATACGTGATATAAAAATAGTGAGAAAACGCAAAACTAAACGTGATCTGCCATACGATCCAAAAACGCATACAGGTAAAGATGCCTACTATACATTTGAGAATACTACGGTGGATTTTGTATATATTGGTAAGAAGCACGTTCATACATATTTCTGCGACGAACATCTATATAAACGATTAAGCGCAGGACATACATATAAAGTTGCATTGAGATATCCGCATATTTTATATATCGTAAATAAAAATACTATAGACAAAACGAAAAAAAAGCGTTATAATAAAAGAAATAAATCATGAAAGGAAAAATCAACCATGACAGAAGCAGAAGAATATAAGATCAAAGAACAGATATGTGAGGTCGGACATAATCTGTGGGCTCTCGGATTTGTAGCCGCAAATGACGGAAATATTTCAGTCAAGCTGGACGACGGTACATTTCTTGCCACACCTACCGGAACGAGCAAGCGTATCCTTACTCCGGAAATGCTGATAAAGATGAACGCGGACAACGAGGTTATCTATTGTCCCGAAGGTTACAAACCTTCTTCCGAATTCAAGATGCACCTGAAATGCTACAAAGACCGTCCCGATATCGGAGCTGTCGTTCACGCACACCCGCCGGTGGCTACAGGTTATGCTATCGCACATATCCCGCTTGACCAGTACACTATGCCGGAAGCAATAATTTTTCTTGGCTCCGTGCCTATCGCACCTTACGGAACTCCCGGAACGACAGAAGTACCCGACAGTATAGAACCTTTTCTGCCGTATCACGACACGATCTTACTTATGAATCACGGTGCTCTGACTGTGGGAGTTGACATCACTCAGGCTTATTACAGAATGGAGACTCTCGAACACTTTGCAAAGACGAGTCTTGTAGCAAGACTTCTCGGAGGTGCAAAAGAACTTCCGCGCAACAAGATCGACGAATGCTGTGAAATTGCAAAAGCATTTCCAATCCGTCACCCGGGTTATAAGAAATACAGCTTATAATCAATATATAGCATTTGTTAAATTATTAACTTCAATATTTAGTAAATTATTCTCCCGTGAACAGCGGGAGAATAATTTGTAAGAAAATGTTCCACATGGAACATTTGTTATCAGTATTTGATGATTATTGAATTGTTCCATGTGGAACACAAAATATTGTTATAATATAGGGGGATAAGTACCATATATAAATTAGGTGATTATGATGTAGCTGTCGTAGGAGCAGGACACGCAGGCTGTGAAGCAGCACTTGCTTCCGCTCGTCTCGGACTTAAAACAGTCGTGTTTGTGCTGTCCCTTGATACTATTGCAAATATGCCGTGCAACCCAAGCATAGGCGGTTCAGCAAAAGGACAGCTTGTAAGTGAGATAGACGCACTCGGCGGACAGATGGGAATAGCAGCCGACGCAACATTTATTCAGTCACGAATGTTAAACCGCGGAAAGGGACCTGCAGTCCATTCTCTGCGTGTACAGTCGGACAGAGTAAAGTATCACACATATATGAAACATATTCTTGAATCGGAACCTCTGCTTGATATTAAACAGGCAGAGGTTACTGAGGTATGCGCAGAGAACGGAAAAGTAACGGGAGTAAAAACAAAGCTCGGAGGATTCTGTTCCGCAAAGGCAGTAGTAATTACTACAGGAACATATCTCGGAGGAGAGATTTTCATAGGCGAGTGTTCATATAAAAGCGGACCGGATAATGTAAATCCGTCGGGTGAACTTACGGAAAACCTTGTAAAGCTTGGTCTTACTCTGAGAAGATTCAAAACAGGAACTCCGGCGAGAGTTCATAAACGTTCGATCGACTTTTCAAAAATGGAGGAACAGGACGGAGATGAATATATAACTCCGTTTTCTTTTGATAATTCACGGCAGCTTGAAAATAAAGCAAAGTGTTATGTAACATATACAAACGAAAGGACCCATAAGATAATACTTGATAATCTTGATAGGTCTGCATTATACTCCGGAAAGATCGTCGGAGTAGGACCCAGATATTGTCCGAGTATAGAAACAAAGCTGATGCGTTTCAAAGATAAAGAACGTCACCAGCTGTTTGTGGAGCCTATGGGACTTGAAACAGACGAATACTATCTACAGGGAATGAGCACTTCCCTGCCGGAAGATGTACAGCTTGCTTTTTTAAGAACAATACCGGGACTTGAAAATGCTGAGATAATGAGACCAGCTTATGCAATTGAATACGACTGTATAGACCCGCTTGAACTGTATGCAACTCTTGAAACCAAAAAAATCAAAGGTCTGTACGGAGCGGGACAGTTCAATTCCACTTCCGGATATGAAGAAGCAGCAGCACAGGGACTTGTAGCGGGAATTAATGCCGCACGAAAGATACAGGGTAAAGAACAGATAATACTTGACCGCTCAAATTCTTACATCGGGACATTGATAGACGATCTTGTAACAAAAGGATGTGTGGAACCATACAGAATGATGACATCACGGAGTGAATACAGACTGTTGCTCAGACAGGATAACGCTCCCGAGAGACTTACTGAACTCGGACATGAGATAGGATTGATATCAGATGAAAGATATAAAGTATTTCTCAAAATGAAAGAAATCGTTGAAAATGAGACTGCGAGGATCAAAAAGCTGTCTTTGCAGCCAACTGACGAATTGAACAAACTGCTTGTATCAAAAGGAACATCTCCTATTAATCAGTCAGTTAAGTTTATTGAACTTCTGAAACGTCCGCAGCTGTCGTATTCCGAATTGATCCGTTTTGAAAGCTCTGCGCCGGAGATAAGACAGGATATAATAGAAAAAATTGAAGTAAATATCAAATATGAGGGCTATATCAAGACTCAGCTTGCAAAAATCAAGGAAATGAAGAGACTTGAAAACAAAAAGCTTTCTGAAAACATTGATTACAGCAAGATAAGCGGGCTTCGTATTGAAGCACAGGAAAAGCTGAATGAACACAAACCTCTCAATATCGGACAAGCCGGCAGAATATCGGGTGTGAATCCTGCCGACATTACTGTGCTTCTGATCTGGCTTGCCGTAAACGGTGAAAAGGAGGACAGCAGTGATGAACAGTAAATACTCCGAAAACGGGATAATTCTTTCGGAAGAACAGTCCTTACAGCTTGACAAGCTTGCGGGTTATATGATAGAATACAACAGGAATGTTAATCTTACGAGAATTACGGAACCTGACGAGATCGTGGAAAAGCACTACATTGACAGTATTCTACCGCTTACTATGATGAATGTTCCACATGGAACAAAAGTGATAGATGTTGGTGCCGGTGCGGGATTTCCTTCACTTCCTATGAAGATCTACCGCCAGGATCTGGATTTTACGCTTCTTGACAGCTCAAATAAGCGTATAACTTACCTTGAAAGTGCCTGTGGAATACTCGGAATAACCTATGAAACAGTTCATGCCCGTGGAGAAGAACTCGGGAGAGATCCTAAGTACAGAGAAAAATACGGTCTTGCAGTTGCGAGAGCAGTTGCCGCGCTTAACGTACTGTGTGAATATTGTCTGCCTTTTGTTGAAGTCGGAGGTTACTTTGCCGCACTCAAAGGTGAGAAAGATGAAGCGGCAGAAGCCGGAAATGCTATTAAGAAGCTTGGCGGAGAAACGGAAGAAATAAAGAAATACACGCTTCCCGGCGGTGATAAACGCAGTCTTGTTATAATTAAGAAGATCTCCCCTACCCCGGCTCAGTATCCGAGAGTTTCGGCAAAAATAGCCAAAAAACCACTCTGAAAAAGAGGAAAGAGTATTGAAAAAAAATGAGTTGAAAAAGCTCGGTATCACTATTGCAAATAACTGGAGAATCGCTGTTGTTGTTACTATAATGATGGGAATATCGGGATATCTTCTCGCTTCCTACGGTATGACAAAACATTTCGTAACTACAGCCGAAGTATATGTGGAAAGTAAAGATACCATTTCTCATACAGATAAGACTTCCACGCTCAGTCTCCTTTTTACCAGTCCGAAAATGTATGATGCAATCAACGAGAACCTTGTTACAAAGTTTTCGTATGCCGAACTTGCAAAAATAATAACAGTTTCCCATGTTTCCGGAACTCAGATCATAACTGCGGAGTTTGACTGCCAGACTTCTTCCGATTCTTATAAGCTTGCGGAAATATATCTCAGTCAGCTCAGATATGTTATTGATGAGTATGAAGCAAACGCGTCAGTAACAGTGATCCGGTCTCCTGTTGAACCGCAGCGTCCGGTTTTTCCCGATGAACGTCTTTTTACCGCAGTCGGTGCCGGAATAGGAGCAGTGCTTTCCGTGATCGGAATAATTATTATATGGAAGCTTGACAACACAGTGACTTCCGCAGACAATATCACCGAGCAATACGGTGTTCCGGTTATAGGAGAACTTATGGATCTTGACAATGAGATAGATTATCTCGGAAGATAAAATGTACAGCAAAAAGAAAGGAAATACAAAAATGATAAGAAGTATGACCGGTTTCGGACGTGACCACAGAATAATCGACGGACGTGAATATCTTGTGGAGATACGTTCGGTAAATTCGAGATATTATGAGTTCAATGCTAAACTCCCCCGGCAGTATATGTTCCTTGAGGAAAAACTGAAATCTTTGGTTAAGTCGAAAATGAGCCGCGGCAAGGTGGAGGTATCGCTGTCAATATATAACATCGGCAGTATCGAGACCGCAGTATCCGTTAATGACGCGGTAGTGGAGAACTACATAAAGGTACTTCGGGAAACGGGAGAAAAGTTCGGATTGCAGGACGACCTAACGATATCAACAGTTTTCAGAATGACCGACGCATTTACAATAGTCCGCGCCGAGACAGATGAGGACAAGATATGGGCAGCAGTAAAAGAAACAGCTGAAGCAGCACTTGAAAAATTCGTGGCAATGCGCGAGACTGAGGGTGCCAAGATGAAGGACGATATTCTCGAAAAGCTTGCAAATATCGAGAAGATGACATTGCAGGTCTGCGAGTACGCTCCCGAAACTGTGACAGCCTACAGAGAAAAGCTGTTTGCGAAGATGCAGGAGATCCTTGACAACAAACAGATCGACGAGCAGCGCATACTTCTCGAAGCAGGTATCTATGCCGAGAAGATTGCGGTCGATGAAGAGACAGTCAGACTTAAAAGCCATTTCGTACAGTTCCGCGACATGATGAACTCCGATGAACCTATCGGGCGCAAGCTTGATTTCCTTGTGCAGGAGATGAACCGCGAGGTAAACACTACCGGTTCAAAGGCTCAGGATATCCGTATCACACGTCTTGTGGTGGATATGAAGAGTGAGATCGAGAAAATACGCGAACAGATACAGAATATCGAATAATAATATTAAGTGTCGGTTTTGGTATATATAAAGTCGTTTTTAGTAATTGTTAAAGTTTATATTCCTATTGAAAATCGACAAATTCTGAGGAAACACAATGTACACAGATTATAAAGAACTCGGAAGAAGAATAGCGAGACGCAGAAAACAACTCGGACTTACACAGTCTAAGGTCAACGAAATGGCAGGACTCAGCGATAAATATCTGTCCAACATCGAACGCGCGGTATCTATACCGAGCATTGATGTATTAATGAAGCTTTGTGCGGTGCTGAAAGCAACGCCGGACGAGCTGCTTCTCGGGACGGAGCGCTCCGCGAACATAGGAAATGTCGGGCGGATAGCTGCTATGAAAGTTGAAGGCTTGCCAAGAGAAAAACAGCTTCTGGCACTTAGTCTGCTTGACTGGCTGAACGAACAAAAGATATGATCGGAAAAAGAAAATGAGAATACTTGCAATTGAAAGCTCGTGCGACGAGACCGCAGCCGCGGTAGTCGAGGACGGGCGCAGAATAATATCCAATATAATAGCAACGCAGGTGGAGGAACACAAGCTGTACGGCGGCGTTGTTCCGGAGATAGCTTCCCGCCGTCACTGCGAAAGCATAGTCGGCGTAGTTGACGAAGCTCTGAAACAGGCACAGATGAAGCTTGCGGATATCGACGCTGCGGCGGTCACTTATGCTCCCGGACTTATCGGCGCTCTGCTGGTGGGAGTGAACTTTGCGAAGGGACTTGCATACGCTGCCGGAAAGCCGCTTATCCCGGTGCATCATATCAAAGGTCACATTGCGGCAAACTATATTGCGCACCCGGAACTTGAACCGCCGTATATCTGTCTTGTGGCGTCCGGGGGTCATTCGCAGATAATGCGGGTAGAAAACTACACGAAATTCTCCACGATCGGCAGGACTATGGACGACGCAGCGGGAGAAGCATTCGACAAGGCGGCGCGGGCTATGGGATTCCCCTACCCCGGCGGACTGCACATTGACAAGGCGGCACAAAACGGCGACAGCAAAAAGTACAGACTTCCTCGTCCACATACTGCGAACCCTTATGATTTCAGCTTTTCGGGACTGAAAACAAATGTCATCAACCTCGTTCATAACGCTGAGCAAAAGGGTGAACAGCTTGACATAGACTCCCTTGCCGCATCTTTCCAGTACACAGTGGCGGATATCCTCACGTCAAAGTTTGTGGCTGCCGCCAACGAACACGGCTATAAAACGGCAGCTCTTGCCGGCGGAGTCGCGGCAAACTCCGGACTGCGGACAATGCTGGAGCGTAGGTGCGCGGAGAGCGGAATAAAGCTGTATATCCCGCCTGTGGCGCTTTGCGGGGACAACGCGGCAATGATAGGAAGTCAGGCTTTCTATGAATACACGGAAGTCGGCATAACTGCCGACGGACGGCTCAACGCCTGCGCGACTATGCCTTTGAACTGACGGGAACCTCTATTGATATGGAATAGACATATCTTATAAAAATTGTATATAAAAAAAGACAATTCTAACAAATATGAGCAGAAATTATTGACAGCAAACACAATTTATTATATAATATAGTAGTATAATTACATCTAAATACAGATGCGGAGGGTTATAAATGTTTGAGAATAAGCTGGTCTGCAATATTTGCGGAGGTACTGTGAACGCCGATGAAAGCGGAGTAAACGGTTCCTGCCCGAGCTGCGGACATACTATGATGTATCCCAAGTCGGATATCAAAAAACTTAACAGAATTACATATCTTAGAAACAGCTTTAGATTTGATGAAGGCGAAAAGATAGCCAATGAGCTTATCGCCTCCAACTCCGATGACAGCGAAGCATACTGGGCAGGTCTTCTCTGCGAATACGGAATACAGTATGTGAGAGACGGATCGAATCGTTACCCCGTATGCAGAAAAGATATCACCGATCTCCCTGTATTCAAGGAGAGCAAGAATTATAAGCAGACGCTTTACTATGCTTCCGAAGAAATCCAGAAGTCCTACGAATCCCTTGCAGATTCCATTGAGGACAGCATCAGCATTACCCGTAACATCTTAAAACAGGAAAAGAAATACGATGTGTTCATTCTCAGCCGTGAGGGAGTTTCGGTTGACGACGATCTCGACGGCGATAAGATCTATCTTCGCTTTACCGCAAATCTCGGATTCAGCGTTTTCTATGCTCCCGAAATGTTAAAAGACATGGACGCTGTGGAAAAAGCGGCTCAGACAGTGTATGCTCTGAAAAATTCGCGTATTATGCTCCCGACATTCAGAACCTTTGAGGACGTGCATGACGGATATCTCACATACGCGGTCAATACATTCTGCGCGGAAATGCCGAAAGACAAGGAAAAGCTCATATATCCTATCTTCAACGGCTCTGTTCTCAATTTCCAGCAGCTGCCCGAAAAGCTGGTATGGGAAGATGTGATCTTCAACTGTGCGGAAGAAGAATTCATGCGTGAGATCTCCGACAAGGTTGAATCCATACTCAAGCCCGAAGTGAACGCGATAGTTCCGGACGCTCTTGTGACTGCTACAGCCGCGAACAAGGAGAACCTTGTAAAGCGTGCGTATATGTTCTTAGAGGACGGCGAGTTCGATACGGCAGATTCATACTTTGACAAGATACTCGATATCGACATCGAGGATTCCCGTGCTTACATAGGAAAGCTCCTTGCCGAGTGCAAGTTAAAGAGCGAGGACGAGATACCCAATCTGCCGCAGACAGTTACAGACGACAAGAACTTCAAGAAAGCGCTGCGTTTTGCGACACCGGAACAGAAAGCACGTTACGAAGCGCTTAACGGTGCGATAGTAAAGAGGATCGAGGACGAGCGCCGCGAGATAGCCGAGCAGCACGCAAAACTCAAAGCCGAGCGTGAAGAAAAGGAAGCAATCGAGCGCGAGCGCCGTATGCGTCAGGAGAAAGAAGAGCGCAAGCTGCTTTATCAGCGTCGCCGCGATCCGCTGAGAAAAACTCTGCTTGAAGTACAGGCTGAACTTACCAAGACTTTCCTGTCTCCCAAGCGCAGAAACGAGCTGAAAGAAGAAGAAGAGACTCTCAAGAAGAACCTCAAGGATCTCGAAGCGCAGTTCCCCGATATCTGGGATTGACCGGCGCTATACAAAGAAACTTACAAAACATCTGAAACGAAAGACCTGTAGAGATTACAGGTCTTTTTGTTTAGTTTGATAAAAGCAGGGTAAGGATAAAAAAACTCTGAAAATTCTTCACAAAAAGACTTTATTTTTTTATAATAATATGGTATAATTAGAAGTTGTAATATACAGTTACGAAAGGACGATAAGTTTGGCTGTTATAATATCTATAGTAAACCAGAAAGGCGGAGTTGCAAAGACCACGACTGCAATAAACGCGGCAGCGGTGCTGGGAGCTATGGGCAAGAAGGTACTGCTCGTTGACCTTGACCCGCAGGGCAATGCCACAGCGGGACTCGGCTTTTCCGGCGGTGCGAAGCGTGATCTCGAATATACTACCTACGACGTGATAATGGGTGAAGTAAGACCTGCGCAGGCGGTAATACCGACAAAATTCAAAAATCTGTCGCTTATGCCGTCAACCCAGTCGCTCGCGGAAGCTGAGATAAAGCTGCTGAAATTCGAGAACAAGAATATGCAGCTCAAAAAAGCGATCTTACAGATAAGAGATGAATATGATATCATCATCATAGACTGCCTGCCGTCACTGGGAGTGCTGGCGCTGAACGGACTGAACGCCTGTGACCGTATAATTATCCCCATGCAGTGCGAACCGTACAGCTTAGAGGGAGTTGCGGAGCTTATTGCGATCGTCAAGCGCGTGAAGAAATCCAGCAACCGTAATCTGCAGATCATGGGCATAGTATTCACAATGGTGGATCCGAAGCTCAAAGTGAATCGTGAGGTTATGCGCGCGATAAAGTCAAAGTTCCCGGAGGATATCTTCTTCAACTCAGAAATTCCGAGAAACGTTAAGCTTACCGAAGCCCCGAGTCACGGAGAGCCGATAATGTACTACGATCCGAATTCCAAGGGTGCGGAAGCATACGGTCAGCTTGCGAGGGAGATCGCCCGCAAGTGTAAGTCTATGGAAGAAATGCTGTAAGGGAGGTTGAATATGGCGAAAAAATCGGCACTTAACGATGATTTTCTGGACGGACTTTTCGATGACGGCTTGTACGGAGCGGACGACAACAGCGTTCCGCAGACTCTGAAAATAGCCGATATCGAACCGAATAAGAAGCAGCCGCGGAAAAACTTCAATGAAGAAGCCCTTAACGCTCTTGCAGAGAATATAGCGGAACTCGGAGTTATCCAGCCGCTTACCGTGCGCCCCTACGGCGACGGATATCAGATCGTAGCGGGCGAAAGACGCTGGAGAGCCGCCAAGATAGCGGGTCTGAAAGAAGTCCCGGTTCGCATAATGGACCTCGATGACGAGCAGACAATGGTAATAGCGCTTATCGAGAATCTGCAGCGTGAGGATCTCAACCCCATAGAAACCGCTCTCGGTTATAAGCAGCTCATGGAAAAGTTTGAGATGACCCAGGAGGAAGTATCAAAACGTGTCGGCAAGCCGCGTCCCTCCGTTGCGAATACCCTGAGACTGCTGGCTCTGCCGGAGGATCTGCAGATAAAAGTGCGTGACGGTGAGCTTTCTGTGGGTCACTGCAAGGTTCTGCTTGGCATACAGGATCCGGAAATACAACACTTTCTCGCGGAAAAGGCAATGAAAGAGGGTACAACGGTACGCGCACTCGAACGTCTCGCAAAGCAGATGACTACCGACAAACCCGAGAAAAAGCGTCCTCCCCGCGATACCTACATTGTTGAAGCGGAGATCAGTATGACCGATCACATCGGCAAGCCTGTCCACATCGACAAAACAAAGGACAGGTACACATTAGGAATAGACTGTGCGGACGAGAATGAGCTGAAAGAGCTGATATCATTCTTGTCTAAAATAGAAAAGTAAAGGAAAGGTAACAAAACAATGCTTGACATCAGATTTTTAAGAGAAAACCCCGATGTTGTAAAGGAAAACATCAAAAAGAAGTTCCAGGATCAGAAGCTCCCGCTGGTCGATGAGGTAATAGCTCTTGACGCGGAAAGCCGCAAGACACAGCAGGAAGCGGACGGACTCCGCGCTGACAGAAACCGAATTTCCAAGCAGATCGGCGCTCTTATGGGACAGGGAAAAAAAGATGAAGCGGAAGCCGCAAAGAAGCAGGTAGGCGAGTTCTCCGCACGTCTTGAAGAACTTGAAGCAAAGGAAACGGAGCTTTCCGAAAAGATCACGAAGATAATGATGACCATTCCGAACATCATAGATCCTTCTGTTCCGATCGGTAAGGACGACAGCCAGAATGTGGAAGTTCAGCGTTTTGGAGAGCCTGTTGTTCCGGACTTCGAGATCCCATACCACACGGATATCATGGAAAAGCTGAACGGTATAGACCTTGATGCTGCAAGACGCGTTGCGGGCAACGGATTCTACTACCTTATGGGCGATATCGCAAGACTCCATTCCGCGGTCATCGCGTATGCGCGCGACTTTATGATAGACAGAGGCTTTACCTACTGCGTACCGCCGTTTATGATAAGAAGCAATGTTGTTACCGGTGTTATGAGTTTTGCGGAAATGGACGCTATGATGTACAAGATCGAGGGTGAGGATCTTTACCTTATCGGTACCAGCGAACATTCCATGATCGGTAAGTACATTGATACTATCGTTCCGGAAGAAACACTTCCCCACACTCTTACCAGCTACTCTCCCTGCTTCCGCAAGGAAAAGGGTGCGCACGGACTGGAGGAGCGCGGCGTTTACCGTATCCACCAGTTTGAGAAGCAGGAAATGATCGTTATCTGCAAGCCCGAGGACAGCCCGGCATGGTTTGATCGTCTCTGGCAGAATACGGTTGATCTGTTCCGCTCTATGGATATTCCGGTAAGAACACTTGAGTGCTGCTCCGGAGATCTGGCAGATCTTAAAGTAAAGAGCGTCGATGTTGAAGCATGGTCACCGAGACAGAAGAAGTATTTTGAGGTGGGAAGCTGCTCCAATCTCGGAGATGCGCAGGCACGCCGCCTGAAGATCCGCATTGCCGGCGCTGACGGCAAGAAGTATCTTGCGCATACTCTCAACAATACGGTCGTAGCTCCGCCGAGAATGTTGATAGCGTTCCTTGAGAACAATCTCAATGAGGACGGCTCGGTCAATATCCCCGAGGTCATCAGACCCTATATGGGAGGCAAGAGCAAGATAGAGGTTCCGAAGAAATAAGACAATCCTGTTCCCCGCACAGAATATTCCGCTGCGGGGAACAGTTGTAATCCGGAAAGGAAACATATATGAACAGATACGGTTCATGGGTGATACTCAGACTTATCATAGGCTTTACCGTGGCAGCAGTTACGCTGACTGTAATGGGAATGATAAATGTAGGCAAGGACGCTTTCGGATCAAATATGAATTTTGCGGATATGAGTGTTTCCGATTTCAAAGAAGGCGACATCGTTCACGGAACGATCACCGAAACTCTCGGCTGCGCGGCGACAATGGAGGAATCCGGCGGGCGTATAACCGCTTACTATTACGTTGTTCCGTATTTCGGAAGCGGCAGTGATAATCCCGAAAAAATACTTATTTACAGAACAGGAAACAAATCTCAGACCGATACCCTCAGTTCTCTCAAATATGAGACATTCAACTGGTATATCGGGAAAAACAGCGGAACATCGTCTCATCTTGCCGTTGAAAGAGCAGAGCTTGTACGAATGACGGATCAGGAATACAATGCCTGTTTAAACTATATCGACGAGTATATTGATGCCTATTACAGCGGAATGAGCATGAAGAAAATCGAGCAGTTCAAGGACGCATATCATTCTGCGATAGTTCCCTGTATTGTCAGATATACGGCGGGCGGTGCAGGCGGTACTTTCCTGCTTATCGGAGTTTCAATGCTCGGTATTATCGTTGTCGCGGCGCTGGTATTTATAGCAAAGACGCGCAGTACCGGGGAAAGCCACACATATATCGGTTCGGCATACAACCCGATCGGCAATGCTAATCTGAACTCCCCCACCGGACTTAAAAACGCAAGTGATATGTACTATTCCGGCAACAGCGGGAATATACCGCCGACGCGTCCTATGAACGGAACTTCGGGAGCATCCGGTATCAACACTTCCCTGCCCCGTCAGAAAGGCAGCTTTGTTACGGATTACAGCAGTTCTCCGCGCCCTATGCCGCCTGTTGACAAGGCTCCGCAGCGGACGATGCGAAGAGAAATGAACTTTGATCCGTTCACAGGCAAGCCGCTGAACAAGACCTCCCTTGTGGATACTGTGTTCGACGGACAGCAGCCCGGAGCAAGCCGTCCGACGCAAAAATCCCAGCTGTCCCGTCCGTCTTACAACCCCGTTCAGCCGATCGGTGACAGTATGCCGTCGGTGGATCCGAAGAATATCGAATTTGTGGATCTGTCAAACGGCGGAGTTGAACAGGAATCCTGGGAACACAGAACAAATACAGCCGAAATGCCGAAAAACGGCAATATCCCGGTCATCAATCCGGAGATCCACAGCTCTGCCGCAATGTTCGGAAGCATAATTCCCGCTGCGGCGGAGGAAACGGCTGCCCGGCACGAAGAAAAGCCGGTGATGCCGGAAGAGAGAGTTACCGAGGTCTCGCCGATCCACCCGCCGACAAAAGCGGATAATGTACGCTCATCGGTACAGGTTGAGCAGACAGATCCCGAGACACGCAGTATCTACGGTCACATGGCGGGCGGTGAGATGAACGAGGTTGACCCATATACCGAGAAGAATGTAGATGTAAGCAACGGAGGGCTGGAACTTCCCGAAGAGGAGGAAAACGCAGATGTACGCAGAAGCTTCCCGAATGCCGAATCTGTGAGCGGTTACACTGCTCCGGTAATGCCGGAACCGGCGATAAACGATATACGCACGGACTTCCCCGCCGCCGCGTTTACTGCCGCCGCTGCGGCAACCCCTGAACCTGCGGCTGACGACATACGCACGGATTTTCCGCAGGCGAGTGATATCTCCGCCGCGGATAAGACGCCGGTTCAGCCCGAAATCCCGCAGCAGAGTACCGATGCACCGCAGTCCGACAGTTACAATATCTTCAGGACGAGCAGTTCTTATACTCCCTATACCAGCGATTACACAGGCGGAAGCTCTTACAACATCTTCAAGACCGACAGCAAGCCGGAGGATAAACCTGATTCCGGCGACAGCGGCAATATGGGATTTCCTGTTGAGAACAAGGAATTCCCGAAGCTTGATACAAGCTTCCCCACCGCCGGGGAATCCGACGTAGGCGGTCAGGACGATTTTGTTTTCTGATATCGGGTCAGAAGCTTACGTCATCTCCGTAGTAATGCCGGAGTATCTGTTCTGCCGTGCTTCCGCTCTGAGCCATGGCATTTGCCCCGTACTGGCTGAGTCCCGCTCCGTGTCCGAGACCGAGTGTGGTGAATGTGAAGATATTGCCGGAGCGGGTGACTGTGAAAGCGGTTGAACGGAGTCCGAGAATACGCCACAGATCGCCGCCGGAAAAGCTGTTGCTGCCGATGTTCACAGAGATGACAAAACCGTTTTCGTCCGCGTTCATATCGGTGAACCAGCGTGCGGGATCCACCGGCACTTCAAGGCTGCTGTCGTATTCGGCAAGCGCAAGCCGGATATCCTCTGAGCGCAGTTCGTTTGTGCATTTGTAATTGATATAATTCTTGTCCCACGGACTGTCGGCGCTGCGAAGATACGGAAGAGACTGCCCCCAGACATATTCCGAGGGACAGGTACCGCCAGCGCTTACCGAGTGATAGACCGCGTAGATCGGACGGTTTTCGTAAGTTATAATATGTGATATCCCGTAATCCGCGGCAGCAGTGATGTTGCCGCGGTATTTGCTGTAATCGGCGCCGTAGGTGCTTTCACGCTCCTGCGGCGGCATATACGGCTGGCAGACCCGCTTATCATCGGAAATATCGGCTCCCGCCGGGATATCGCCGCTGTCACGCAGCTCACTCATGATCCGAAGAGCGTATGTTGCGGACGCGGCTGCCTGCGCTTTGAGTGCCTCCGGCTCATAATCCAGCGGTATCTGCGCGGCGAGACAGCCCTCTATGTACTCGGCGGCGCTTACTGTTACAGTCTCCTGCGTTTCCGTCAGATAAACCCGGATCTCGTCGGGAAAACGCGGTGCGGCGGCAGGCTCGTCCGTCTGTCCGGCTGAGATCTTACCGATAAACGGCAGTGCGAATATAGCTGCCGCAAACATGACAAGAATAACAAGAACGTCCTTCATTTTCATGCCCCCAAAAAATACTTCACTCAATTATATTGACTTATGGGGAAAAATATACTATAATGTAATGTGTCCTCAATAACTGCCTTTTGGCAGTTATTGCCTGAAAGTCTGTAAAACAGACTTTCAGATGTTGTTCCAATGCACCTGCGGCGCATTGGAACAACGGACACATTCCTTGATGTCAAGCTCATTTCGTCCTTTGGACGAACAAAAGTGCAAGGAAAATTTTAAAAATGGGAATTTTCCTTGCACTTTTGCAACCGTGAAAAGCCTTCAAGCTGCGCTATGAAGACTTTTCGCGGTTGATGAGCAGACATTAATATAAAGGCACTAAACCTTGTAACAGCAAGGATAGTCCGTTTCTCCCGTCATATACGGGACACACGGAAACGATAAACTACAGGTAATCTGAAAAAGGACATTTGTTATGAATACTGATTCAAAAAAGCTGATACCGGCGGTTGCGGCGGCAGCGGGTATTATATGCGGAATTGTAAGGTTTTTCCAGGTAATAAGCCTGACCGACTACAATACGGGATTTTTCCTTAGCGGAGCGGAATTCGGCGGTGCGCTCATCTATATTCTGCTTGCGGTATCGGGGATCGCGCTGACTTTGCTGCTGTTCATGGGACACAATAAGGGCAGAGATGCCGCATACTCTGTGGCATCTGACGGTATGGGCGACAATGCCACCCGCTTTCTCGGTATGTCTGAAATGCTTGCCGCGCTGCTTTTTGCGCTGTGCGTATTTGAGGAAAACGCCGGAATATGCAGAGTATCCGGTGTGATAGCTGCCGTGCTTATGCTGGTGTCCGGCTGCACGCTTGTTGGACGCATTATCCCTCCGGCTTACA
The DNA here is from genome assembly GCA_017941355.1 of Ruminiclostridium sp. Classification (GTDB taxonomy): domain Bacteria; phylum Bacillota; class Clostridia; order Oscillospirales; family Ruminococcaceae; genus Ruminiclostridium_E. Next base: position 121,617 of record JAGAWN010000124.1, read on the forward strand.
CGGGGTATATAAAGCTTGCGGCGGCTGTGCATATTTACCTGCGGCTGGGGTTTTTATTTGACTCGGATATCATCATAGCGCGTCACCCGGAAAAGCTGATAGTTCTGCTTGCCTACGTTTTCGGAACAACGTTTGTGACAGCCCTCGGACGCTTCTATGCCCGGCTTGAGACAACAAAGACCCGTAGGCTTGAAACCGTTACAGCTTCGCTGACATTTGTGATATCCATGACTCACGTTATTTCATTCGCGCTCACAAAGCTTTTTGGAGGAGCCGAAGCTGCCGGTTTTGTGACATTCAATCCCGATGTCTGCGCATTTGCGGTAATGAGCGGAACATTTCTCGCCGTACTGTTCTTTACATCTAAGAAGAAAGATATCACTCCGATAGTGCTTGAATAAAAACCGATCAGCTTCATATAATAATACAGGGATCAGACTTAACGTGCTGTCCGCAGGTCAGCTGAGATCCATTATTATATTGAAAGGTGCTGATGCCGGTGCAGACCGGAGACAGACCGCAGATACCGCTCGGGCTTGGCAACGCGCTTGCGGAGAATACAAGCGCCCTCAAGTATTTCTCCGAGCTTTCGTCGGAAAAACAGCGGCAGATAATAGACCGCACAAACACAATGACTTCACGCGCTGAGATCCGCAGTTTTGTCCGAAACATCACAGGTCTTGGAAATGTGATATAATAACTGCCGCACTTTCCCGGTTTCGGGGAGTGCGGCAGTTTTTGTTTACCGTAAAAGCAAAAACCGCCCCGAAAAAGGGCGGTCTTTGCTTGGTACGAGGAATATAAAAATGAAAACCGAATTTCACAAGTATCTTCTGTGCCTATGAAAAAATTATATCACAAGAGGTTATATTTGTCAATACGAAAAAATGCACAAAACTGTGAGTATGTTTTATTACGGCTTGATCAATGTTATTCTTCCGATAAGCGGGAGTTCAACAGCCTTGCCGTTGAACGTGTTCACCATGCCGTAGATCACAAGTCCCAGCTCACAAAGTCCTCCGATCCCGGAGATTATATTGGCAAGCACAGAGAACAGAGAACCTATGATCGGGATAGCCCAAAGTGCGCCGATAACGCTGGATACCACGCTTATTGCTATGCAGAATATCAGAAGCACAAGACCCTGGTTTGCGTGGAACTTCCCGTAGGGGGAGCCGGAAGCTGCCGCAAATGGCAGCCAGAACAATATCGGTATGTATGAGAAGCCGCTCACTACCTTGTTTGCCTGAATATCGGCAGGGGAAAATTCCGCGGTATGGTCTTTGCCGAGGAAAGCCTCTGTTGTACCCCCTGCTGCCTGCTGGTACTGCTGATAATTGGTATTGCTGCCGCCGTTGCCGTTTGTACCGTTCATGCCGTCACCGGTAACCGGCGCTCCGCAGTTCGGGCAGTTGTTGGCTCCCGCCGGGAGCTGTCCGCCGCAGCTTTTGCAAAATGCCATTGTTATTCCTCCTCAGATTCAAGCTCCTCCCGTACCGTGTACAGGGCAGCCTTGATGTTGCTGTAGCCGTAACCGCGTCTTGCAAGCGCGGCTATTACTTTCTGCATTTCTTTCTTTCCCGCGTCACCCTCCAAAAACAGTCTGCCGCGGTACTTCTTCCGCAATATATCCGCAATCTCGGCTTCGATATCGTCTTTGGTGTAACGGGAAAGCGCTTCTTCGATCGTCTGCTCGTCCAGAAGCTTCTGCCGCATCATCAGCGCGGCTCTGCTTCTTCCGTACTTACGGACGGTTATGTAACGCTCCGCAAGTTTTTCGGCATACCGCGCATCGTTTACATATCCGCAGTCCCGCATATACACTGCCGCTTCTACTGAGGAACGCTCGCTGTACTTTTCCGAAAGCTTCGCCACAAGCTCATTCATACCGTAATCCCGTCCGCCGACAAGACGTGCGGCATACTTTTTTGCGGCTTCCGACTCGTCTGTTACCGGTTTATCATTCATCATCGGTGTCGTCAAGTGCGAATTCCTCAAAATCATCGTCAGCGGCAACTATAACGCTGCTTTTCTTGGGTCTGCCGCGCTTGCCCTTTTCGCTCTCTGCGGGAGCCGCATCCGCTGCTGTGTCTGCGGGAGCCGCGTCTGAGGACATCTCTGCCGGTTCGCTGCCGGTATCGTCATTGTCGATATCCTCTGCGCTCTCCTTTATCTTTTCTTCGATCTCGCGCATAACATCGGGGTTGTCCTCAAGGAACTTCTTGGTATTCTCTCTGCCCTGCCCTATCCGCATATCGTTGTAGCTGAACCATGCGCCGGATTTCTTGATGATATCCAGTTCTGTCGCATAGTCAAGCACCTCGCCTGTGCGGGAAATGCCCTTACCGAAGATCATATCGAATTCACAGCTCTTGAAAGGCGGAGCGACCTTATTCTTGATGATCTTGCACTTGGTGCGGTAGCCTATGGTTTCGGAGCCGTCCTTTATAGCTTCTCCCTTGCGCACTTCAATACGAACGGAAGCATAGAATTTCAGCGCTCGTCCGCCCGGTGTTGTTTCGGGATTTCCGAACATGATGCCGATCTTTTCGCGTATCTGGTTGATGAATATTGCAACCGTGTTTGTCTTTGCGATAACGGCTGTGAGTTTCTTCATAGCGCCGGACATAAGCCTTGCCTGCACACCGACGAATGTATCACCCATGTCGCCCTCGATCTCGGCTTTTGTTACCATTGCGGCAACGGAGTCAAGTACGATAATATCTATCGCCCCGGATCTTACCAGTGCTTCCATTATATCCAGAGCCTGTTCGCCGGAATCGGGCTGTGAAACGACAAGTTGATCCACGTCAACGCCGAGATTTTTTGCATAAACGGGATCGAGAGCGTGTTCGACATCTACGAATGCCGCGTTTCCGCCGAGCTTCTGTACCTCCGCGATAGCCTGCAGGGTAACTGTGGTCTTGCCGCCGGATTCCGGTCCGAAGATCTCGATGATACGTCCTTTCGGGAGTCCTCCGATACCCAGAGCCATATCGAGTCCGATAGAACCGGTAGGCACGGATTCAACATTCAGGTTTGATTTTTCTCCCATACGCATTACGGAGCCTGCGCCGAATTGTTTTTCTATCTGCGCGATAGCAGCGTCAAGGGCTTTCTTGCGGTCTTCCGATGTGGTAGGTTTTTCAACTGTCTTTTTTGTGGGTGTTGCTTTTGCCATATTTTTTACTGTCCTTTCTCCTGCGCACCGTTTCCGGATCTTTCGCTCAGTGCGGCAATATCCTCTATCAGATCTTTTCTTATCTCGAACATACGCAGAAATTGCTTTTTAAGATCACTTTTCATGCCGCCGCGCTGCCAGTCAAGTATCAGCCCGAAGCAGGCGCATTTGTAGAAGTTTATTATGACTTCGCGGTCAAACTCTGTGAGTTTGTAGTTTCCGAGAATACTGTCTATGTAAGTGGTGACAGTATGCTCACATACCCGCCAGAGGTACTGTTCATATATATCGCGGCTGACGGAGTTGTAGATGTGCATTACTGCCCTGCGGTTGGTCATTGCGAAACTCAGAGCCGCGTCGAGACACTGTTCCAGCGATGTTATGGAGGGATAGGCTTCGATGAGCTGTTCCGCCTGCTCCATGACCATTTCTTCAATAAGCGACGGAAGATCGCGGAAATGGTAGTAGAACGAGTTGCGGTTTATCCCGCAGTCCTCGACGATGTCCTTAACCGTTATCTGGTTCATAGGCTTTTCGTTCAGCAGCTTCAGTGCCGATGCCTTGATAGCCTTTTCTGTCAGATTAGCCAATTATCCCAAGCTCCTTTTCCGTAAAGCAGTTACAGTTCCGGTTGAATGTCATAAACTATTATATCACATTTATACAGGAAAAACAACTGTATTTCAGCAATTTTTCAATGTTATCGGGCTTGGAGGATCTACTCTAAGAAGTAGGAAGCCTCCATATCGGCGGTTGAAAGTGCGAACGCCAGCGGGTACATCTCAAACGCCTTGCCTATGGTGTTGCGATCCTCGATGCCGCCGTATGAGAAGCCCATGTGCCAGCGTATCGCCATTGCTTCCTCGCGGGACAGGCGCATGAAACCGCTTATCATATATACCGACTTCTCGCCGTGACCGTAAGGCAGAGTGTCCTCGATACGGTAGAACGGTACCTTTTCCCATTGTCCCTGTTCATTCTTTGCGTTGCGGTAATCCACCCTGTAGAAGTCGGTTTTGCAGATATCATGCAGCAGCGACACCAGTGCGATCTGTTCGTCGGTATAATCCTTGACCTTGTACACTTCCTTTACTCTCGGACGTTCAAGGTACGCTTTAAGGCAATGGTACACATTCAGCGAGTGCTGGGCAAGTCCGCCCTCGTAAGCGCTGTGATAGCGGGTGCTTGCGGGAGCTGTGAAGAAATCTGACTTGTTGGTGAGGTAATCGAGCAGCTTATCCGCTCCCTCACGCTTGATATTGTTATTGTATTCGGAAATGAATTCCGCTTTTATCTCCGCGGCGGGGCGGGGAGTTATATCACTCATAGCTTCTCTCCTTGAAACAAAAGAGCCGTACCGCAAAACTGCGGTACGGCATCCGGACAATATTTCTTATGAAAGGATAGCGTGCTCGTCGGAAGCGTCGAACAGATGGATCTTGTTCGGGTCGATAGCGAGCTTTACAACGTCCTGCGGACGAGCTGCGCAGCGAGGCGATACACGCGCTGTGATCGGGTTGCCCTCGCAGGTGAGGTAGAGGTATGTTTCTGCACCCATCATTTCGGTTACATCAACGTTAGCTTCGATGATACCTGTTGTAGCTGCGGAGAGGAACATTTCCTCGTCATGGATGCTCTCGGGACGGATACCGAGTATAACGTCCTTGTCAACGTAGTAGTTGAGAGCTTCGGGATCTGCCTTAGCAGACGGGATCTCAACATAGAACTTTCTTCCTCTGGAGGTCTTTGTATCCTCGGAACCGAACTCAACTGTGAACTTACCGTTCATCATAATGAGCTTAGCATCGATGAAGTTCATCTGAGGTGTGCCGATGAAGCCTGCAACGAACTTGTTTACAGGGTTCTCATAGAGGTTGAGAGGCGAGTCGATCTGCTGGATATAACCGTCCTTCATAACGACGATACGGTCACCCATCGTCATAGCCTCGATCTGGTCATGGGTTACATAGATGAATGTTGTACCGAGTTTCTTATGGAGCTTGGAAAGCTCGGTTCTCATCTGCGCACGCAGTTTTGCGTCGAGGTTTGACAGAGGCTCGTCAAGTAAGAATACCTGAGGATCACGAACTATAGCACGACCCAGCGCAACACGCTGTCTCTGACCGCCGGATAAAGCCTTCGGCTTTCTGTCGAGCAGGTGAGCGATATCGAGTATCTTTGCAGCTTCTTCTACAAGCTTCTTTATTTCATCTTTCGGAACTTTTCTCAGCTTTAAGCCGAATGCCATGTTCTCAAAAACTGTCATATGGGGATACAGAGCGTAGTTCTGGAAAACCATTGCGATATCTCTGTCCTTAGGAGCAACGTCATTTACGAGTCTGTCGCCTATGAAAAGCTCACCTTCCGAGATCTCTTCAAGACCTGCGATCATACGGAGAGTTGTGGACTTACCGCAGCCGGAAGGACCAACGAGGATAATGAACTCCTTATCCTTGATGTTCATAGAGAAGTCGGAAACCGCTACAACTCCGCCGGGATAACGCTTATATATTCCTCTGAGTGATAAACTTGCCATTTGGAAACCTCCTGAATGAGTAATATTTTACTCATATATAATAACAGATATTTCAATAAAATAAAAGAGCCTAATTGACTAAATTTTTTTTACCTGCTTTATATAAAATGCCTAAACGGGACAAAACCGACCAAATCAGACCCGTGTTTTGTGGTTATTATCAACAAACAAACGTGTCGAAACGGGGGTTTTAAAGGGTTTTTCGGGATACCGAAATAAAAATTTTGGTAACTTTGCTTATTGTGAACGATACTTTTTGTTGATTTTACCACATATACTGTGTATAAAGGCAAAATCAGACACAATATTTTGTGAAAAATGCAAAAATGAGGGTGGTATTATGAAGCATTTTTATCGGAAAACACTCAATGTTATGCTGACGGGAGCGCTGATCGTATCGGCGGCATCATGCTCGAGGAGATACTCCGCAAAAAGTGAGGAGGATATAATCGGGTTTCTTTCCGACTGCGGGATCTCCGTTGCCGGCGACTGCACCAGAAAGACGGTGACTATCCCTGCCGAGTTCGGTGATGTTTATGAGAAATACAATGAACTCCAGAAGCAGCAGGGTTTTGATCTCAGCCGCTACCGCTCGCGGGAAGCGGAGGTTTACACCTACAGCGTGATATCGGTTGACGGCGGGCATACGGAATTTACTGAAGCTCACGTTATGGTCTGCGACGAAACGATCATCGGCGGCGATATCTCATCTGCCGGACTCGGCGGAGAAATGCAGGCGCTGGTTAAGAAATAGATGACCATTTACCGTCAAGGTGCATGATATATTGCTGCTCCGAAGCAGCGGTTCCTTAAATCAGCAATCCGTTTATTATGTCCTCCGCAACCTCGTACTGCGAGACGCGCAGATCCATAGCAAGCTTCTGTATGCGCCGGTGCGCTTCTGCCTCGGATAGCTGCTCCTTTGTCATCACGATGAGTTTCGCGCGGTTCAGAAGCTTGTCGTTCTCATTCTTTTTTTCAAGCTCCGCAATGCGCTTGCGAAAGACGACTTCGCTGCCCGCGTGTGTCTCGCAGAACCGGATAGCCTGCATCAAAGCCCCCTTATACACGGGCTTGGTAACGATGTACGCGCCGATAGGAGACAGCGTTTTGAGCGCAGCGTCCGCAGCTTCCTCCCGCACAATGGCAAAAAGGTGAGCATCGGTTTTTCTGCGAAGCTCCGCAAGAAGCGAGAGTCCGTTCTCGTTTTCAAGCGGAACGGAAATGAATATAAAATCGAAACGCGTGATGTCGATGCTGCGTATCGTAACGCCGTCCGTTGCCGTTGACACCTCATAATCCGGGCTGTCTATGAAACGGGCGAGAGTTCTGCACGCGTCGGCGGTCTTGGCTGCAATAAGCACGTTTTTCAATGCTCTGTCCCCTTAAACACGGCTCTGTAGTCGTACAGGTAGATTATTCCGGAAAGCACGGTCAGGAATGTGCAGATATAAACAAGCACATCGGTTATCGGCTGCACAGGCATTTCCGCAAGCACGCCGAAATCATCGGTGAGAATGTGCATTCCGAGTATGAGGCATATAGCTACCATTGTGGAAGCGGTTTTCAGCTTTCCCCAGATGTTAGCCGCGATAACTATCTTTTCCTTGCTGCCCGCCGCAACAAGACGTATGCCGGAAACCATGAATTCCCGTGCCATTATCAGCCATACTGCCCATGCGGGAGCATATCCCAGTTCCGTAAAGCATATCAGCGCCGCGGCAACCAGTACCTTGTCTGCAAGCGGGTCGAGAAACTTTCCGAGATCGGTTATCATGTTGTATTTGCGCGCAACCTTGCCGTCGAGCATATCCGTTATGCTCGCAAGCGCGAATATCACCAGTGCCGTCGTATAGCCGAACGGTATTGTAGGTATCATCAGCGCCGCGATGAAAAAAGGTACGAGAATAACTCTGAACAGCGTCAGCTTGTTTGCCAGATTCATATCACTTATCTCCTATAATCGGCATAATCCCCCGCCGGTGGCGGGGGAGTCGGTATTATTACATTTCTATGATAACTTCGTTCTCGTCCTTGAGTATCTTGTCCTCAATGAGTATGCCGTCGATCTTTGCGCCGTTGACGGTAACGCTCTTTACTCCGTGCTGACTGCCGTTCGGGTTCTTTACGGTAACGTGCAGCTTCTTGCCGCGGAATGTCTTGTCCATGGTGTATTCCTTCCACTCTGACGGAATGGACGGGTCTATCACAAGTCCCTTAGTCTCGGGTTTGAGACCGAGGATACCCTCTGTCGTACCAACCATGACTGTGGAAGCGGTGCCGGTGAGCCAGTGAACATGAGCGCGTCCCGCAAACGGACTGTCCTTGCCCTCAACGAACTGACCGAATACATACGGCTCCAGAACGCGCAACTCGGCTTTGTCGTTGTATGTCGCGGGGGAAGCTTCCTTCCAGTATTTGTACGCGCGGTCGCCGTGACCCAGCTTGGACTCCGCGAGTATCAGCCAGCCCTGGGGCTGCGAGAAGATACCGGCGTTCTCCTTTGTGCAGGCGTTGAAGCACTGCATCAGCGCACCGTCAAAGCCGTGCTTGTTGTACGGCGGGTACATAACCATAGCGCCGTAAGGTGTGTTGAGTTCACGCTCTACGCTGTCCATAGCCTTCTCAGCCTGCTCCTTTGAAGCGTAGCCGGAGATAACAGACCATGACTGCGGGTTGAGCCACATATTTGCTTCGGGATCGGTGCGCTGACCGATAACGGTGCCGTCCTCCTTGTAGCCGCGGATCCAGCGGTCTTCGTTCCAGCAGCCGGAGAGTATCTTGTCGAGCTTTGCCATGATATCGTCGAGGTACTTGATGTACTCGGCATCGCCCTTCTCTTCTGCATAGCCCTTGAGTATCTTGATAGCGTAAACCAGCTGGAACGCAACGAATGTGGATTCGCCCAGCTTGCCGAGACGCAGGCAGTCGTTCCAGTCAGCGTGCAGACCCGCGGGCATTCCGTGTGCGCCGAGATTGTCCATAGAGAACTTTATAGCGCGTTTCAGGTGGTCATATACGGTTCCCTTTTCGCCGTTGTTCGCGTAGAAGATCTCTTCATCGAGGAAAGCACTGTCGCCGCTCTCGGAGATGTACTTATAGACTGTCGGGAACAGCCAGAGAGCATCGTCCGCGCGGTAGCTGGGGTGACCGGTCTCCTTTACATAGTCCGGATCGTCGGGAGTATTCTCCTGACCTGCCTTGTGGGTGTACTTTACGAGGGGCAGTCCCGCGCCGTTGGTAACCTGCGCGGAGAGCATGAACACGATCTGCTTTTTCGCCATTTCGGGGGCAAGGTGTATTATACCCTGGATATCCTGTACGGTATCGCGGTAGCCGAAGCCGTTGCGCAGACCGCAGTACTGGAACGAAGCCGCACGCGACCATGTGAATGTGATGAAGCAGTTGTAAGCGTTCCACACGTTGACGATGTTGTTGAAGTTTTCGTCGGGAGTGTGTACCTGTAAGTTGTCGAGTTTGCTGTGCCAGTATTTTTTGAGGACTTCAAGTTCTTCATCGACCACGCCTGCCTTTTCGTATTTAGCGATGATCTTTTCCGCTTCTTCCTCGGGCTTCTGACCGAGAAGGTAGATGAACTCCTTTGTTTCACCGGGAGCGAGTGTAATGTCGGACTGGAGAGCGCCGCAGGAGTTGGTATTGAAGTTGAGGTCATTTTTGAGGTCTGCGGAAGCGCCTACGGGGTTAGCGTAGCTGTGGTAGCTGCCCACGAACTTGTCGCGGTCGCCGCAGTATTTGTCGATCTTCTGTCCGGCGAGTCCCAGGAAGCGGTTGTTGTTCGGATTTCTGAACACCTCGTTCTGCTTCTGGAGAATGTACTTGCCCATGAAGTAGGTATGAGTGATGAACAGGGTGTACTGGAGGTTTACCTGATCCTGCTCATAGTTGTTGTCGTTGACAAATTCGCAGTAGCCGGTAACTGCAAGCTTACGGGGCTTGTCGCCGGTATTGGTGATCTTTGCGCGCCATACCTCGTAGGTAGCGTCCTTCGGAACATAATAGAGGGTCTCGGACTTTATGCCTGAATACTCGGAAGTAATGACGGTATAAGCTGTACCGTGGCGGCACTCGCTCTTGTAGCTGTCGAGGGGCTTGCATACCGGTGACCATGAAGCTGACCAGTAATCGCCTGTCTCCGCATCGCGCAGATAGATGTAGCGTCCGGGCTGGTCGGTAGCAACGGAGTTGAAGCGGTAACGGATGATACGTCCGTTTGCACCGGATTTTACGAAGCTGTAGCCGCCCGCGTTATTGGAGATGATAGCGCCGTACTCGGGTGAACCGAGATAGTTTGCCCATGCAGATGGTGTGTCGGGTCTTGTAATGACATATTCCTTGTTCTTTTCGTCGAAAAAGCCGTAATTCATAGTAGCTTTTTACCTCCTTGACCGTTATGGGCAGTGCTTGCGTAATCGTTTGCACCGCTTTATTTGATACAATGTATATTATCATTATAACAGTAAATGTATTTTTGCACAAGGACGGTAATTTAAACAAATTTTTCATTCTTGTTTTGTGCATTTCGCCATGCAGCGGACTGCCGCAATAAACCGTTCAAAGATATTTAAAAATATTTTTAAATATATGTTGACATTCGCGGCAAATTATGCTATCATCTATTTAAAGAAAATTTTAAATTGAGCGGCAAAGATATTGTGTCCGCAAAGAACATCAGAAAGAGGAACTGACTATGACGATCTCCGAGACCTTCAAGATACTTTCCGACGATCAGCGCCGGGAGATAATAACCATGCTGCGGGGCGGGCGAATGAACGCGGGCAGCATTGCGGACAGGCTCGGGATAACTCCCGCGGCTCTCTCCTATCATCTCAGACTGCTCAAAAAGGCGGATATGGTCGTTGAGTACAAGGAGAAGAATTACATCTACTATGAGCTGAACACCAGCGTGTTTGATGAGATACTTCTTTGGATAGGGCAGTTCGGTGCGGACAGAATGAAGGCGGGTGAAGCGGGAAGTGAAGAATAAAGGTCTTGTGATCGTCTCCACACTGTCGCTGATAATCGCACTTGCGGCGATACAAATACTTCCCGGACAGATACCTGTGCATTTCGGACTGAACGGTGAGGCTGACCGTATCGGCTCAAAGTACGAAGTATTCATATTTGCGGCGGAGATAATCGTTGTCTCGGTCATAGGGATACTGCTCCGCAGGAAATTTGAGAGGGACAGCAAAAACGCCGCAGACGAGAAGACCGCCTCCCACGCAGCGGGAAACGCGCGTATCTGCGTTGTTGTATGTACAGCGCAGAACGCGGTCATGCTCGGTATCGAGGTCATATTCATCGCCATAGGCTACAACGGGCTTCAGGATCTTCAAGGCTCATCGGGCGAACTGTACTGCTCGGTGATGTGCGTGCTATTCGGTATCCTGTTTACGGTTCTCGGGAACATTTTGCCGAAGGTCAGAATGAACGGACTTATCGGTCTGCGAACGACATGGAGCTTGAAGAACGAAGAGGTCTGGGCGCGGTCACAGAGAATGGGCGGAACGCTGACGTTTTTCGGCGGAGCTGCCACGATCATTTCCGGGATAGTCCTTCGCGGCTTTCCCTCAATAATTGTATCGGCGATAATAATCACTGTCATCGTTGCGGCGGCGGTGAAAGGTTCACATCAGATCTATATCGACTGGGAAAAGGAGAATAATAATGAATGACCTGCATTTTACCGATGAAGCTATAGCGGGACTTTTTTCGCAGAGCGCACTTATGATAATAATTCCCGTGATACTGTTAATAGTTTGGAAAGTCAAGACCCATGAAAAAATATTTCCTGTAATAGTCGGGGCGGCGACATGGCTGCTGTTTGCGATAATACTGAAACTCGCGCCCGCGTATTTTCTTTTGCAGGCTGACAACCCGGCTGCGAAAACCATAAGCGGGAATATATGGCTGACAATGCTTACCGCGGGAATACTTGCGGGTGTCTTTGAGGAGACCGGACGGTTCATCGCTTTCAGAACAGTTCTGAAAAAATACAAAGACCGTCGTACCTCGCTGTCATACGGTATCGGTCACGGCGGCTTTGAAAGCATCTATATCGGTATGCAGATGCTGATGTTCCCGGTTATCGGGATCATGGTAAACAGCGGCATGGGCGATCAGCTCACGGCAGGCATGGACGAAACCGCGAAAGCCGCGATGCTGGCGCAGACAGAGCCGTTATCACAGAGTACATTTGCGTATTGTATGCTGGGCGTGTATGAACGCATACCCGCGATAGTGTTTCATATCTCGGCTTCCGTGCCGGTATTTGCGGCAGCGCGTGAAAAGAAGTACGCTTTTCTGTATCCGCTTATGATCTTTGTCCACGCTGTCTTTGACTTCATGATCGTATTTTACAGCGCCGGCATAGTTCCTTCATGGGCGATCGAGCTCATGTTTACTGCTTTTGCCGCGGCTGCCGCATATTTCGCATTGAAAGTTTACAGAATACTTGAAAGAAACTGACGCATATATCTCTTATATTGAAATGAAAACAGAACCCTTCGGCAAGATGCCGGAGGGTTCTTGAATTACAGGGATAGTCCTTGCTTATGCGACAACGTAAGTTGTAAGAGTAGCAGATTGCTTGGTGTCTTCCGCGAGTCTGATGTTAAGCGTCATGGTACCTACGGATTCACCATAGACAGTTACCGTTACAACGAGCATATCCGTGAGCGGTGTAGCCGATACGCTGTAGGAAGCAGCTGTGGTGTTAAGGCTGGAAATGTTGATATCGTTGAGCGATGCACCGTTGATAACATAGAATGTGTAATCTGTAGCGCTGCCGATAGAAACAGTTTTCTGCTGAATACCGATGTTGAGCTTCTTGTTTGTGGTTGTGCTTCCCGCAGTTACTCTGATCGTGGGTGCAACAGCTTCGTCGCGTTCTCTCTTGGTTCCGCCGATCGAGAGCGTCTTGGGTGCCGAGTAATAATCGTAGCAGCCTGTAGAGAATCTGTAGCCGTAAACCTCAGCGTAGCAGTTGATCTCTGTTCCCGCCTCAGCGTCGATCGTACCCTGGAGAGAGAATGTGACCGACTTTCCGGGAGCGAGTCCGGCAGAGCCGAGGAAGTCTGAGAAGTCGTAGTAAACATATCCGTTTGTGGTATAGGTGTAGTTTACAGAAAGCGAAGTGGTATCTTTTCCGCTCATCATGCCGTTGAACGCGTTTGTCACATAGATACCGAGATCCGCATCAACGAGGTTTGTGGAAGAAAGAGGCGAGTTGTTTGTGAGTGTGAATGTGTATGTGAGCTTTTTGCCCTTTGCGAGAGTATTGCCGTTCTCCTGACCGGTCACTGCTACCGCGAGGTCAAGAACGCCGTAGTTCTTGGTGATAAGACCGAGGCTTACATCTTCCGTGGTCTTGGTGTATGTGCTGCTTGTTGCCGCAAACATCTTGTAGTACGCGCTGGTTATAGCGTCGCTGTACTTCATAACGTTGTTGATGTAAGTGGGAGTTCCGTAGGTGGAAACGCTGTAAACGCCTGTATCCGTTACATATATGGGGTCTATATTCACATAGGGAATAGCCTGGTTTCCGCCGGTTACGATCGAGGAGTACGCGCGGTACTTCTGATAGTTGTATTCAAATACGACTTTGTACGACTGACCGCTCGAAAGCTTGTCGAATGTGTACTTACCGGTGGAGTCGGTGGTCTGTCTCTGGACGTAGTTCACGGAAGCGTCCTTTACTGCTGTGGAAGCGCTGATAAGGTAAACCGGGATACCGCTGATTCCGGGTTCGCCGGAGTCTTTCCTGCCGTTTGCCGTCGTAGCGGAGCCGTAGGTGTCGTCCCATACATAACCGCTGATCTTGAAAGATTCGTCAACCTTGTAGCTGAAAGTATATACTTCGCTGTCGCCGTAACCCTTAGCCTGTGAGTAAGCCTTGATCACCGAGTCTTTGGTGAGCTTTATAGCCGAGGTATATGTTATAGCGGAGCTGCTGGTCTTGGGATCCGGAGTCGTCGCTTCGGTATCGCCTACCGTATAGATGATCCTCGAATTTGCGGTAGCACAGGAGAGAGCGACAGAAACATCGCCGCTGTATGTTGTTGTTGTTGACTTATCTGCGTTAACGGGGCTTATGGTTCCCACCGATACGCCGAAAGTTCTTACTTTGCTGTACTGACCGTCCTTGTACGCAATTGCGTTCACTGTGCGCGAAGAATCGAGAGTGAACGGTGTCGTGTATCTGGAGCTGTAGTTTGTGGGAGTCGAGCCGTCGGTCGTGTAGTAGATAGTTGCACCGCTTGTTGAGCAGGCGAGAGCAACCGACTTACCGCCGTATATCTTGGTTATTGTAGCCGTAGGCTTCTTGACGCTTGCAAGAGGTGCGCTCGGAAGTCTTGCTACTGATCCGTTAAGGTACTGCTGGAGAACGGTGAGATCCTTTGAGGAAACCTTGCCGTCGCCGGTGCAGTCCGCGTTGTCCTTGCAGACATACAGAGTTTTTCCTGCGAGATAGTTCTTGAGCTTTGTGTAGTCATTCTGGTTGATATTGCCGTCGCCGGTAACATCGCCGTACTTGGTCGCCACATGGAAAGTCTTGGTCATAATGCTGCTGGAAACGCCGTCCTTGACCGCGATAGCGCGGATCTTTCTGTCGGACGTGATCTTTATCAGAGCGCCTGTGTAGCGGCTGCTGCTGGTTGTAGGCACAGATCCGTTAGTGGTGTAATAGATCGTGGCACCCGCAGTAGTTGTGGTCAGTGCGATCCTTCGTGTGCCGAGTCCGCCCTTTACCTGATATGTAGGCTTGGCAACAGCAGCTTCCAGGCTGAGATCATAGGAGTAGGTTTTCGGTAAACTTTCTGCGAAGCTTTCCACTCCGAGACTTGAGACTGCCATAATACCTGCGGCGACTGCGGCGGCTGCCTTTTTGAAAAGCAAATTCATTTTTTCAGTTCCTTTCTTTTAAAAATGTCTTTTTGCCGGTTCCCCCGGCCGGTTCTATATAATAAAACGATTTTTGCACCCGAAAGGTGACGCGTTTTTTCAAGAAAAATGTAATTTTTCTGAAAATTCGTAGATACTGCACAAAACGGGAGCGGTATCGCTATTATATTTCGGTGAAATTGTCCTGCATCAGATCGTCGTGAACATCAACGTTTCCGCCGATCATGTCGCGTCCGCGGACGTAGTACTTGTCACGCTGCTCCTTGACAGCCGCGTCAAGTATTTTCTTTACCTCGCGGGGTTTTTTTACGGAGATCAGCTTTTTTTCGGGAGTGTCGATATCCTTGGAAACGATAGATATCGTACCGCAGCCGAAAATCCTCTGCCCGAGCGTGAAAGATATGTTCTTGTCGTATATCCTGTACAGCTCGATCTCGTCCTCCCTGATATTGAACAGACCGATCCGCGTATAAAGCGTGGTGTCGGTTATTACATACCGTGTGAACGATATCGGCATACCGAGAATACACTTTTTGCCTGACCACAGGACATTTCCGTAGTCCGCTTTCAGTTTCTCCATGTTCATGACACAAAGACCCTCCTTTTCAGCGTTTTTTTGATTTGCTTCTTCCGGGCTTTTTTGCCGCTTCCCTGCCGGAAGCAAGCGACTTTATTCCGTTTTCTATCTTTTGCTTTTTTTCTTCAAATTCCTTTTTGCGGGCAGCCTTTGCCTCTGCTTCTTTTTTCGCTTTTTCGGCGCGTTCGGAAGCTATTGATTCCGACAGCGACACGGGAACGGTAACATCACCCTCACTTCTGAAGCTTTCGATATCCGTGTAATCGTCCGAGCCGGACGGCAGCCCTTTTCCGTTGAGTTTTCCGGAAATGAACGTTCTCGCTGTACTGTAGATCACCGCGAACAGCGGGATACCTATAATGAGTCCCCAGAAACCGAAGATCCCCTGACCCACAAGGATAGCGAAGATGACCCAGAAGCTTGTGAGTCCGGTGCTTTCACCGAGAATGCGCGGGCTGATTATATTGCCGTTCACGTTCTGTATTATAAGCACGATTACCGTGAATACGATGCACATGAACGGATCTTCCATGAAGATCAGGAACAGGCACGGCACAAGGCCGATGAAAGGTCCGAAGTACGGTATGATATTGGTGACGCCCATTATTACCGATACAAGGAGCGAAAACGGGACTCCGGACAATGTGGTGACAACGAATGTGATGCAGCCCACAACGAAAGAGTCAATGATCGTACCCGTTATGAAGTTCCCGAAGGAGCGGTGTATCCTGCGGATATTTTCGAGGAACTTGTTCACCTTTTCAAGCGGAAACAGTGAATACAGCGTCTTTTTTGCCTGTGCGGCGAAAAGCTCCTTGCTGTACAGGCAGTAGATCGCCACGACTATACCGAAGATGAGATTCATTATGAGTCCCACCAAGCTCATTATACCGTTGGTGAGGAAGCCGAGGTAATCGCCCATCTGCGGGAGTATCGAAGTTGTGAGGAAGGTTCTCAGAGTGGTACCCGCGTCCTTTATCATGGAGTTTATCTCCGCGCCGATATCCGGATAATTCTCGAATACGTCTGTTATCCACACAGTCACGTTGGAGATGTACGTCGGTATGTTATCAACGAGCATTGAGATGGTCGCGGTGAGCTGCGGAATGATCGCAATAAGTATTCCCGCAATTATGCCGATGAACAGGATAAATGTAAGTATTATGCTGAAGATACGGGCAGGCTTGTTTTTCACATACACTTTAAGGTGGCTGTATTTGACACTGCCGCTTACCTCGGATTTATCTTCATAGTGCGCTTCGTAGTTCTTGAATAATCTGCTGAACAGTCCCTTTTCAAACTTTTCAACGATGGGAGCCAGCAGGTAAGCGATTATCAGACCGTAAACGATCGGGCTGATGACCGAGATGAAGCTTGCTATCCCTGCGGTGATATTGCTGATATTTGCGAGCATGGTAAAAACAAGCATAGAAGCGAGTATTACCACGAAAGCGGTAATCCCCCAACCGAGATAGTGTTTGTTCCATCTGTAGAATTTCATGCTGTTTCTCTGCCTCTCCATGCTGTCAGACTGCGTTTAAAACATATAAAATGTATGAACAGACGCAATATATAACAATATATAGTTTATTATACAACGATTCAGTGAAAATGTCAAGGAAAATACGCGATTTTCTCACAACAGACACACATAATGGTGAATAATCCCGCGCCACGAAGAATATATTCTACGGGGTGATAGCATTGTCCGTGAATAAGAGATCCGACGAAAAACTGAAAAGAGCCGGTACATACGTTTTCTCGCTGTTATGCGGAGCTGCTGCCGCGGGGATACTGCTTGCCGCGTTCCCGGCACTGATGTACGCGCTTGAGATGCCGCCGGAGTCGGCGGGAGTCTTTGCGTTCACAGCACTTGCCGCCGGCTGCCTCGTAAGCGGGTTTGTATGCGGCAGCATAAAGCGGCGGGGAGGTCTGCGCTGCGGGCTTATCTGCGCGGGACTGATCTCCGCCGTACTGCTTGCCGTGTCGCTTATCACCGGAAACGCTGACGGAAGTTCAGCTGCGGCAAGACTTCTCACAACAGCCGCCGGGTGCTGCACCGGTGCCGTTATCGGCGTAAACAGGGCAAGGGAGGTATAGCGGGATATTTCGGAGAAAGCGTGAGTGCCGCTCCGGGATCGTACACTGTTATCCGGTCAGTCCGAAGCGCTCGGCTGAAACGCTGCATGAAACGGATATTTCGGAATTACGGAGATATTCGCCGTAATCGTCTTTTATAGTTTCCCATATTTCCGGGGACTGCGAGCGAATAGCATAGGACAGCCCGACAACATCTGCGCCGTACCGTTTGAGCGTCGCTTCGAGAGCGGTATAGGCTCTTTCTGACAGTTCCTGCCCGCACAGCCGTTCCATGTCGGTTCCCGCGGCATAAGGATCGGGAAGAGAGGTGCTTACCAGCTTGCAATGCGCACTGATCTCAACATCTATTCTCAGCCTGTCCCCGTTCAGTGACGGAGTGATCCGTGAGCGTATGCCGAACATATCGGCGCGTATATCGCTGCCGCGGTGAGTAATTGTTACTCGGCAGTCTCCGCTGCCGTCAGAGCCGGGATCGAGAAGCTGAAGCCCCGCCGTTTCCGCTTCCGTAAGCCTTTCGGGCAGGCTGCCGCACACACAGAGCGCACCGCCCCGGATAATTATGCTCTTTCCCTCCTCGGTGTCGCCACTCCCGGAGCCGTAAACTCGCAGCAGCGGCAGCACCGCGCTTTCCGTCGGCTCGCGCAGCTTTCCGGCAGCCTCATACAGTATCACCGGGCGGCTCATCCCCAGATCCCGCGAATTGCCGATCATCTCTTTAAGCTTCTCCACCGAAGCGTTTCCCTCGTTGAAACGTATATTCATAATGTCCGCGGCACTTCCCTCCGCGGCGCACACATACGCACGCATATTGCTGCTGTAGTGGGATACGCAGAGATCCAGGCTGTCACGCAGATCTGTCAGCGCACCCTCTCCGAACACTATCACCGATGCCGAACCGAGCATAATGTTATGCCCCGACCTGTGGGAAAGCTCTTCAAGCGCGCTTTCGATCGTTTTCCCGCCGGCGCGGCTTATATTCACATTCGGTGCCGAACTGTCAATGGCGGTGATCCCGCCGGTAGAGTCGGTGTTGAAGAACTGCACGGTAACGGTATAGACGCTGCCGTCAAAGTCAACACCCACGGCTTCCGCAATGCCTATCCGGTCAAGCTCCGGGTGCGGTATGCAGCCCGAAAGTGTCATCACCGCAGCGAGCAGTACAGCGAGTTTTTTCATGCAGCTGTCCCCTTTCCCGCACCGCCGGTCCTTACATCGGATTTCGGACTGCATAGCAGAGCCGCTGCCGGCAGGAACAGTGCTGCACACATCAGCGGCACTCCCGACCCGCATATCCTCGCAGCCGTTCCCGTCAGAGCGGGGATCACCGTAAACAGTTCCGAAAGCGCAAGCGCCGCCGCGCCGAAAAGCAGGGAGGCAATGTCTGCCGCCTTGCTGCAGCCGAAGCAGACGCGGACTATATTCCCGAATGACAGCGAAAACAGCGCTGTTTTCAGTATTCCCGCCATTATCCAGACAGTCACGTCGATGCCGTTCAGCCGATGCAGCAGCGTTATGTCGGAAATGCTCGAAAGCGTGTAAAAAGGGAACATCAGCCGCGATGTGAGATGTCCGAACACCGTATTGTACATAAATGTCATCAGCAGTATCGTCAGACAAGACCCGCCGAGATACAGCGGTACTGTCCGCAGAGCTTTACTGCTTACGTTCCCGCACAGCACCGCAAATATCAGGAACTCGGAATTCCGTGAAAATTCCTTGATTACTTCGCTCCACAATGTTTCCGGGCGGTCCGTGAATGCCGGATACAGCCTTTCAGTGTGAAATTCGCCCGCCAGCGCACATATTATCAGCACCAGCAGCAGCACGAAAATTGCGGCAGCTATCGTACCCGTGCGCACCGAAGCTTCCAGTCCCTTATGCACGGCGAACAGCAGGGCGGTACCGGCGGTTACGCAGAAATAAAGGGGCGGCGCATAGTCCAGCACCGTTACCGAAGCGTAGTAGTGAGAGCGCAGTCCCGTTTCCGCCGCCGCAGTCAGCAGGAACACCGACAGCAGCACCCCTGTGAAGCCGGACAGAAGCTTGCTCCTGCCGGCAATGACGGTTATCGGGGATTCCCCGCCGCAGTGCTTTATTGCTGCCGCGGCAGGGATATACACCGCGCCGGTCAGCAGGAATGACAGTATGACTGCCGTGAAGCGCTGCATACCGTACTCCGTGTGCTCCCACGGCAGTGAGGATACCTCTGTGAATACCCTTGACAGCGCAAGTACAGCCGCGAAGCTGCCCGCGCTTATTTTATTGTTTATCATCTTCCGCTCCGTTCATGTCGTATATATCCGGGTCGGTATGCCCGAGTTTATGCCAGCTGCTCCTTATAAAAGTGTCCCTCATGGATTTGCCGGAAAAAGGCGCAAGCGGCGATGTGAACGGCACGCCGTATGAATTTGCGGAGCAGGCGCTCACGCAGAATACCAGAGAAGCTATCGTGATCCCGAACAGTCCGCAAAGTCCGCCTGCGAGAATATAAACGAACCGCATGAACGAGACCTGATTCGCAATGTCGGATACGATGTAGCCGGAGATCGACGCAATTGCGACCGCCAGCAGCATAGGCGCTCCCACCAGTCCCGCTGACACCACGATATCACCGATCACGATACCGCCCACAATACTTACCGCGTGCCCGACGTTGGACGGCAGCCGCAGCCCCGCTTCCCGCATTATCTCATAGAAAACGTCGAGAATCACACATTCCGTAAGCACCGTGTAAGGCGTAAGAGCCTCCGCGGCTGCCAGATCCCGCAGCAGCGCGTCCGGTATCAGCTCAGGGTGGAAATTTGCGAGGGCGGTATAAAACCCCGGAAGAAGTATTGCCGCAAAGAATGCCAGCCAGCGCACGATGCGTATGAAGAACGCGAACAGCGGATGCTCGGTGTAATCGTCCAGCACCATGAAATTCTCTGTGAACAGCTTGGGAACATACAGCGCGAACGGCGAGCCGTCAATGATGACCCCTACCCTGCCCTCGTACAGTTTGGAAACGAAAACGTCCGGGCGTTCTGTCGCGCCGACTTCGGTGAACAGCGGATTCCGGTTTTCGAGAAAAGGCTGAATGAAACCGCTTTCCAGAACCAGCGACAGCGGCAGCGTTTCAAGACGCCGGATCACCTCGTCCGCAAGTCCGCGCTCCGCAATGCTTTCCATTCTGCAAACCGTTATTTCAGTCCCGGAGGTCTTGCCGACGGTCATGTTGGTGAATACGAGATCCGGTGATTTCACCCGCCGCCGGACAAGGCTCATGTTTATGTGCAGGGCTTCCACAAAGCCCTCCCGCGCTCCTCGGATATTGCGGTGGTTTTCCGGCTGGGTGACGGAACGCGTCTCAAAGCCCTGCACTCCCACCGCGTAGCCGGTATCTGTGCCGTCTATCAGTATCACGCAGAAGCCGCTCATTGCCGCTGAGACGATCTCTTCCGGTGAAGTGACCGGCTTTTCGTCACAGGCGATAAGCAGTTCTCCGCTTATCATTGAAGCCAGCTTCTCCGGCGTGCAGTCCGGCAGGTCAAGCTCCGACAGCGGGCGGTAAACGAGGTTTGCGAGCTTGTTCGCGTCTGTCTGTCCGTCGCAGGATATGACGCAGATGCCGATACCGCAGACCTTTGCGTATTTTAAGATAAGATCACTGCTGTTTTTCATAACAGAACGGACAGTGACCGTATTGTTTTCGAGAATCTTGTCAAGCATAACGGCTTCCTCCCGGGCAGTATCTGCCCTGTTTCAGGAAACCGCCGATCAAATCGGCATTAATAAACTCGGTTTTGATTTATATGCCTTTCTCGCTGCCTGCTGCTTTGCAAAAGCGATTTGATGAGCGGTTCCTCTTGTCTCATATTTTTCACGGATTGTAATAATTTATACATTTCCGCGCAAAATATGGGAGTAATGTCAAAACCGGAAAGGAAGCCGATATATGCTTGTAATAATGATACGAACCGTCATTCTCTATATTATAATAATAGCAATGATGCGTCTTATGGGGAAAAAACAGCTCGGAGAGCTTCAGCCCAGCGAACTTGTCACGACCATACTTATCTCAAATATAGCCACGCTTTCGATAGAGGATCCCACAGTACCTATGCTTATCGGAGTCGTGCCGATACTGATGATAGTCTGTATAGATGTGCTGATGTCCGTCGTTATGCTGAAAAGTCCGGGATTCCGCAGTATGATAACCGGCTCCCCTAAGATCATCATATCCGACGGAAAGATCGACCGCAGAGAGCTTGACAGGCTGCGCTATACAATAGATGACGTGCTTGAATCAATGCGCGAGGAGGGGATTTTCGACATAACCGAGGTGAGATACGCCATAGTCGAGACTACCGGAAAGATCAACTTTTTTAAGAAAACCGACGGTGACAGCGATCCGCCGAGTGTTGTCATAAAGGACGGTATCGTGGAAAAGAGCGGGCTTGCCATGACGGGCATGACGGCGCGCACCCTGAAACAGCTTCTCGATGACAACAATGTCAGGTGCAGGGACGTGTTCCTGCTCACCGTAACGCGCGGCGGCAGCTACGATCTTATACGAAAGGATACGGGAAAATGAAACGGACGGTTATATGCGCGATCCTGCTGACGGCAATGACGGTAACGGGGATCCTGCTTCAGATGAGGGTAAACATGGCTGCCGCGGAAACGGAGAAAGCGCTTCTGCGGATCGAGGATATGCCGGCAGGCGGGGAACGCGAAAAAGCCGCGCTCCGGCTCTCCCGGGACTGGGAGGACTTCTGCGCGGAAAATATATTTCTTACCAACAACGAGTGTGCGTTTGAGATCTCGCAGGCGTTGTTTCACATTTCGGCGGAACTGTATTCAGGCGACGGGGATATAACCGAGGAGTGCCGGGCGGCGCGGCTGCTGGTGGAAGCTTATGTGAGAAGCTGCGAACCCACGCTCGACAACATATTCTGAATTTTAAGTTTCCCCAAAATTTCCCGCGATTCATGCGGTTTTCAAAATAAATGGGATTTTCAATTTGTCAGCGCTTACAAATAGCGTGTTTAAGGCGTTTAGTCGAGTTTTACGTTCAATTTTTGGGGAAACTTATACAGTCCGAAAGCTGTAATATAGATCCTGTTTGCAGATGTACGATTCTCCGTGAAACGGCATGGGTGCAGCTTCAAGCTGCCGCCGGCGCTGTCCGCGTAGGACGTCTGTTGAAAAAGGAACATCTTCGACAGATCAAAGCCCCGCCATAGGCAGGGCTGTTTCCGTAACATTCAGATCATTGAGTTTATCAGGCTGCTGTAATAGTTTGATGTCGAATAAGTGCTGTCGGAATCGTCATTTCCGAGGAAATCCAGCAGACTGCTCGACGACGAGCCTGTGATAGACGACGCGTATGTGGAGACAGCGTTGGCTGCGGCAGCTATGCTGCCGAGAAAGCCGTCAAGACCCACGCTGCTGAGCTTGTCCGCGTCGAGGGTGAGTCTGCCCGTGTCATCGACGGTTATCCCGGCTTCCGCGAGTGCATCAGCCGCAGTGCCGGCAGCGGTCGAGAACAGCCGTGAGTACATTATGCCGGAAGCGGTTGACTGCGCTCTGAGATCGGAGACAAGTGCGTTGTACTTGTCAACGAAGTTGCCGAGTATCGGGATAAGGCTTTCCTTATCCGCGCTGTCTGCGGATTCCAGCACATTGATTGCCGATGAAAGACTGTCCGCCGCGGCTTTTATGCCGGTGTCGGATATGGGAAGTCCGAGGGCTCCCACAACGGCCGAAGCGGCAGAATCCGTATCTGCGTTTGTGAGCGCGTACAGCAGTGTCCTTCCGTCGGCGCTTGCTATGGGCGATGTGCTGTCCGAAACGTTTGTCACACCGACAGCCTTAGTCTGCTCATTTGTATTGAACATCAGGGATCTCAGCAGATCTCCGAAGCTTTGTGTATCTGTTCTCCCGGCTCCGTTCATTACGGAGTTTTTGGCGTCTGCGATCTTGGTGCGGACAGCTTCACCGATAATACCCGATTGATAAATATACATAAAAACCACCTTTCCGTTTTGTACATTATATCACATTCTCTTTGAAAAATCAATACAATAACAAACAAAACGGAATCATAAATAAAAAGTATCAGGCGGACTGTAACGGCTGCGTCATTGATCGGAACCGGTGCTTTCGCTCTCGTTCCCGCCCCATTTGTAGCCGAATCCCCACACGGTCTGTATGTATTTCGGGTTGGAGGGGTCTTCCTCGATCTTCATTCTTATGCGGCGGATATTCACGTCAACGATCTTGTCATCGCCGTAATAGCTCTCGCCCCATATCTTGTTGAGCAGCGTTCGCCTGTCAACGGCATTTCCGGCATTGCGGATAAAATACTCTAAAATATGGTATTCCACCTGCGTTATATCCAGCGGTTCGTCATTTTTGGTGATACGTCGGGATCTGACATTTACGCGGAAAGGCCCCGATATAAGCTCCGCGCCGGTTTCCTCCGAACTGCGGGAAACGCTGACGCGGCGGTATATCGCGTCTATGCGGGCGATCAGCTCAGACGGTGAGAACGGTTTTGTAACATAGTCGTCGGCACCCATCATCAGGCAGTTCACTTTGTCCATTTCCTGACTTTTGGCGGAGAGCATGATTATACCGATCGTGCTGCTCTCGCTGCGCAGGAAGCGGCAGACCTGAGTTCCGTCCATGCCGGGCATCATTATATCCAGCAGGGCGACATCGAATCGCTTGCCGCTTTTCCATGCTTCAACTGCCTTTTCGCCGCTGTCAACGTCATAAACGTCGTAGCCGGAGCGTTTCAGGTGAATTACGACAAAATCGCGGATCGCGTCCTCGTCCTCGCAGACGAGTATTCTTTTTTCCTCCATAAATCCTCCTTACCGAAGTCTGAACAATTGTCCGAGGCTTTCTGCGTCAGGCGTGAGCGTACTGTTTGAAAGTGCGGCATAGTATGAAAAACCGGTAGTATCGCTTCTGCCGAGGTAAATGTAATCATCGTTGTCATATCTGTCGGTATTCCCGTCTGCCGCGCCGTAGAGCCGCAGCAGCTCCTCGCCCTTTACGTCCGAGATAGTGTCATAGCGGTTGAATACCACGGTACTTTCCGAAATTGAGACTGCCGCCGTGACCCCGCCCCAGTTCTCCGGGAAAAAGAAGATATAATCGCCTTTTGTGCCGACGAAACTTCTGAGTTTTTCGGAAAAAACCGTACCGGCGCGGTCAAGGGAATGCCAGACGGTCATATTGACCTGCTCCGCGTGGGGGAGATCTGTGTATCCGGGGAAAGGCACGCTTGTGGGGATCTCGATCACGCCGTCGCCGTCCGCGTCCGCACTTGCCACATAGGGAGTATAGGAATTTGAGATGCGGAGTGTGATATCGGGGTTGAGGACAGGTGACAGATAGAAATACTTGTTTCCGTAGATAACCGCGTCGGTGCCGAACGAGCCGTCCGGAAAAGCGTAATCGACGAAAGTGGTATGGGTGCCGGGAGTTCCGCAGTCCCCGCAGGTCACGCTGCGTATCCCCGCAAAGCCGCTGTTCAGCGGGACAAAGCCGAGCTGGACAAGACTGCTTCCCTCTCTGGTGCCGTAGATGCCTGCCATTGTGTTCCCGGAAACGCGCTCGTTGGTAATGGTGAACAGGTCGTTTATGCCGTTTCCGTCCGCGTCGAACACGTCCATGTAGATGTTCCGGATATTCATCAGTTCCTGCGGGGTGCTGTCGGTATAGGTCATGACGCTGGTGTATCTGTCCGACGAGCTTTGCATGAGGTAATTCACGATTATGGTAAGCGAACCTAAACCGAGATCTTCAAACCTCACGTTTTCCACCTCGCTGCCGGAAGCGGCGAAGTCATAGACCGATACCCAGACGCCGTTATGCTTGTCGAGAAAGTTAAGTCTCAGTGAGGAGCCGTCGGAGACATTCGGCATTTCATAGAATACGATAGCCTCATCTGTCGGTTCGTTGTCGAGATTGCGGACAACGAACGCGCTGCGGTAGCGTCCGCTTTTGGGGTATTTGAGAATGATATCGCTGCTGGTGAAGTCGCGCAGGGCTGCGTAGATCTCGCTCTGTTCGCCGTCAAGGCGCGGCGGGCTGAGAAGTTCCTCCACGGAAGCCGCGGAACAGGAAGACAGAAGCACGGCTGCGAGCAGCGGCAAAAAACGTTTCTTCAGAACATCACCCCCAATATGATTTCATTATATCACGTTTTAATGATTTTATCAAGCACCATGCGGCAAAACTTTATCTTATCCCCGCAAATGCACGGCTTATCGGAAACCGCGGCTTTCCGGGCTGTTATGTGGTCTTGACTATACGACGAAAAAATGATATAATATACTGATTTCAGCAAGGGAGTGAGGAAAACGGAACTCAATATCGTCCTCGTGGAACCGAGGATCCCGCAGAATACCG
The DNA here is from genome assembly GCA_017941355.1 of Ruminiclostridium sp. Taxonomy (GTDB): domain Bacteria; phylum Bacillota; class Clostridia; order Oscillospirales; family Ruminococcaceae; genus Ruminiclostridium_E. The sequence continues at coordinate 147,342 of JAGAWN010000124.1, forward strand.
GCAATGTCGCGCGCACCTGCGCTCTCACCGGCGCACGTCTGCACCTCGTAAAGCCTCTCGGCTTTGAGATAGATGACAGGCAGCTTAAACGTGCGGGGCTTGATTACTGGCATCTTCTCGATATCACATACTATGACGGGCTTGATGATCTCTTTGCCCGGAATCCGGACGGTGATTTCCGTTACTTTTCCACCAAGGCGGTCAACAACTACTGCGACGTGAAATACGCAGACAAGACGTATATCGTGTTCGGACGGGAGGACGCGGGGCTGCCCGAAGACCTGCTGTTCCGCAGCAAGGACAAGTGCGTGCGCATACCGATGATTGACCACCCGGACGCCCGCAGTCTCAACCTCTCGAACAGCGTTGCGATAGGGACATACGAGGTCCTGCGGCAGTGGGGATTCCCGGAGCTGAAAAACAAAGGAAGTCTCACAAAATTCGACTGGAACGATCCGGTTGTGCAGTAAGGAGAAAATATGAAAGACTATATAATCATCTCAGACAGCGGCTGCGACATCTCCCGCGAGGACGAGGAGCGCTACGGCATCGAGATCATGTCATTCGACATCATACTCGGCGGTGAAACTATCCGTGAGCGTATAGACATCTCGGGACACGAGTTCCTCGAGAAGATCGCGGGCTGTGAGGAACTCCCCAAGACATCGCAGATAACGCAGTTCCGCTTTGAAGAGAAGTTCGAGGAATGTGTGAAAGAGGGTATCAAAGACGTTATCGTCGTTCTTATCAACGGTGCGGGAAGTCAGACCTACGCCAATGCCGTTAATGCGGCAGAAAGCCTCAAAAGCGACGGCAGAGCGGGTGATACACGCTTCCACGTTATCGACAGCCATACATATTCCCTCGGTTACGGCTACCCGATAGTGGAAGCCGCGAAAAAGCTGGAAGCAGGTCAGAGCATTGACCGTGTGATCGCTTACCTTGAGGACTGGTTCGACTGCTGCGAACTGTACCTCATGCTCTTCAATCTCCGCCATGCCAGAAAGTCCGGGCGTATCAAAGCCGCTTCCGCTGTTGTGGGTGAACTTATGAACATCAAGCCCATAGTGCAGATGATAGACGATGAAACCAAGGTCGTTGCAAAGCCCCGCGGTGAGAAAAAGGCGGTCAATGAACTTGTTGAATACCTCTCTGCCCGCGCTATCCCCAAAACTCCGTTTGTTGTGGGACGTTCGCTCGCTGCCGATCTCGAGGACGAGTTTATCGAGAAGTACAAGGCTAAGTCCGGTTCCCAGCTCGCTATGATCCACAGCGTAGGCAGTGTTGTTGCTGCAAACGCGGGTACCAGCTTCATAGGCGTGTTCATAAAGGGAGAAAAGCGCAGGTAAATAGTATTTACTGTTAAACGTTTACACGGAATGTGAAAAACGCGGAGATTTACCGCGCTTGTGAAAATTTTGAAAATATATTGACAAAACATAGAAAGTGTGATATTATGTTCTTGTGGTAAATTTGACTTACCACTTTGGCTGAAAATACAACAGGAGGAAATGAACATGAAAAAAACCAGACTTTTCGGAGCGGCTCTCGCCGCGGTTCTCGCAGTAACCGGCGCACCCGCTCTGCCCGGCATCTCCGCGCCTTTCGCAGTTACGGCAAGCGCGGCATCGAAACTTGCCGCCCCAAAGAATATATCTGCGAGCGTGACCGATACCACGATCAAGCTTTCGTGGAACAAGGTGACGGGAGCCGACGCTTACCGCGTGTATAAGCTGAACAGCTCCACCGGCAAGTATGAAACATACAAGAACGTTTCCGGAACAACGTGCAATGTAAAAAAGCTGACCGCCGGCACCGCATACAAATTCAGGGTAGCCGCTCTCGTCAAGACAAGCACGGGCTATGCTGTCCAGACCAAGTCGGCGGCGGCATCGGTAAAGACAAAGCTTGCCGCGCCGGGAAATGTCAAGGCGAGCGTTTCCGGCTCCTCGGTAACGATCACATGGAACAAGGTCACAGGCGCAGACAAGTACAGGGTATATACATACGACAGCGCATCGGAAAGCTATAAGACATATAAGGAAGTGACAGGCACCTCCGTGACTGTCAAAGGGCTTTCGTCCGGTACATACAAGTTTAAGGTAGCGGCACTCGTAAAGTCCGGCAGCAAATATACCGCTCAGGTGCAGTCCGCAGAAGTTTCCGCAAAGATAGCCGGAACTTCGTCCTCCTCCGGCGTTCCGATCACATTCCCCTCATTCGGAACAAGTATGTCGAACGCAAAGAAGCAGATGGGGCTTTCGTATTACACGGAGCTTGGCGAGTACCAGAAAGGCATCTACGCATCCGGCGGCTTCGCAAACATCAACGGCGAGGACTGCGTGGTTCTTATGTACTTTGACTCCAACGATGAGTTCTTCTACGGTGTTGCCGTTATCCCGAACACCGCAGTGAAAGCTTCCAAGCTTATATCCGGTGTGAAATCGGTTTACGGTGATCCCGATATTGATACGGCAATGTCCGGACTCGGTCTTACAGAGTGGGTATTGAAGAATGATACTCTCGTTGCCGTTATGTCTGTATCCGATGCGGAAGCCTCGATATACCTTGTTATGGACAGAAAGCGCGCTCCCGATTCTCTGGGCGCAGACGGCGATCTCAGCAGCAGTATAGACAGTGTTCTCGAACTTCTGAA
>JAGAWN010000125.1 GCA_017941355.1 Ruminiclostridium sp.
GAGCAGCAGTCTGAGATCGCTGTTCAGCTTCATAACCCTTTGATTTCGTAATAGCCTCCTTGAAAACAAGCAACGGATTTTCTCTGCGCTATTCGTATATCATATTATTTGTTTAGAAGTTAAATTTAGCGTTTTGGCTTGAAACACACTTTTTATGTTGTGAAATAAAAACAGCGAGGTATATCTACTCTGCTGTAACTGTAAATGTATGAATTATTTCCGCAAGTCGCTCCGGTGCGTCAATGTTGACCTCGTGACCTGCGCCGCTGACGACCTGCAATTCGGCAGCCTTTATTATGTCGGCAATTTCGGCAGCCGCCTTTTTATTGGCATTGTCCTTTTCCCCGTGCAATATCAGCGTCGGGCAGGCTATCCTGTTCAGCGAGTCTCCGAAATCTAAGTTCATCATCGATTTACATAACGATATGTAGTCATTTTTCGCAAAGCCAATCTCGTCAAACATCGACTTTGGCATAAACCGAAAGATAATGTTCTGAAACCGCAGCATACCTTTTGGCATTTTATACTGCGGCGCAATAAGAGCAAGGCTTTTGACCTTTTCGGGATTGTCAATAGCGTAATTCAGCGCCAGTACCGCACCGAGTGACAGCCCGCACAAAGCAACATCATCATTAAAGTCATTGCAATATGCGGTAAATGCCGAATATAGGCTCTGATAGGTCTTGTCTGTATCGCGTATAAGTGCAGGAAGTTCAGGACAGGTGCAGTCCTCAACACCGAGAGCATTAATTGTTTTATCCCAGCTCGCAGGCGTTTGTCCTAAACCGTGAATAAATATGTGCTTCATAGGGTTCTCCGTTAATCAGAATGATTTCATTATAGCAGATACAGTCTAAAATGTCAAATTTCTTTTTAAAGGCATATCTCCGTAACCGCCAACCACTCCCGGCCCCTATACAGAAAAGAGCCGAGATAGTTCTCGGCTCTTAGTGTAAGCAAGTGTCATTTGGTTAACGCAGGTGAACGCGACTGTATGTGAAGTGTCGGCACATTGTCATTAGGTGAACACAGGTGTACTTTTTCATCGGTTATTAGTGTCACTTACTGTCTGCAACTGTATCTCGCTGTATGTCTGTCTGCAATAGTCGGGCAAGGAAGTGCTCCACGGCATCGCGGAGTTGATCTGTTCATCGGAGAGCTCGTTTCCCCACTCGGGCAGAACAGTCAGGAGATACAGTAAATAGCCATAAACATCAAGGTCGTTCCTTTTGGCAGTTTCGATAATGGTCATGACTGCCGCGCTTGCGTCAGCGCCTTTTTCCGTATCGCTGAATAGGAAATTTTTTCGGGCGATAACATAAGGCTTGACCGTTCTCTCGGCAAGATTGTTTGTCATTTCGACCTCGGGACGGTCGATGAAGAACATCAGTTTATCTTTCTGATTTCTGGCATAGGTAACCGCCTCGCCAAGAGCGGATTTTTTGGCGGGGTTAAGAGTATCAATAATCGAATATACCTGATCAAGCAGCGGCTTCACCTTTTTCTGCCGCATTTCAAGTATCTGCTGCGGAGAATAGTTTTTCTCCCGGGCATTGCGCTCATGGGTGGCAGCTTTGTCGATCAAGGCAACTATCCGAGCCGACGCGCAGGAAGTATCTCCTTCGGGTATGCAGTCGAAGAATTTCCTTCGAGCGTGAGCCCAGCAACCGGCGTGTTCGTATTTCCCGCTGCCGTATGACTGCATACCGTCAGTCTGCACCACGCCTGTGTAATCACCGAGAAGCTCCTCCGCAGTAACTTTTTTACGGTTGTCGCGGTATGTGTATATCGCGATCAGCCGGGAAGCCGCTGCACCTGTGCAGACTATCCACATCTGTCCCTTCTTCTTCGTGGGTCTGCCGTTGGTTTTCAGGACTCTCGTAGGCGTTTCGTCGGCATTAAGAACGGGCTCCTCGTAAGAATATCTCCATAACATTCTTATGAGTGGTTCAAACAGTTTCGCGCCCATGATAACCCAGTTTGCCAGCGAGGTGCGATTCAGGTAGATGCCGCGCTGCTTCCAGTATTGCTCCTGACGGTAAAGCGGCTCGCCGAGCTGATACTTTCTCTGCATAATGTCCGCAATCAGAGATGCATCCGCCAGTCCCTTTTTTACGACGGGAGCAGGAGTCTGATTTTCTGCCTTGACGATATTAGCTTTTTCACCGTTTTTATCGCAGTTCGGGCACTTGTATACTTCGCGGTAATACTCGACCTTGTAAACCTGTTCGGGAATAACGGCAATGCGGGTAGTGATATATTCTTCCGTATACGGAACAAGCGTATCTCCGCAAACATTGCATACGCGCTGATTTTCCGGCAGTTTGTAAAGTATCTTTTTTGTTTCAAGATCTGCTCTGATCTCTTTTCGTCCGCGGTGCTGACCGGTCTTCTTTGACTTCTTTTCAACAGCCTCAACAGTAGGCTCGGGAACATTCGGATTACACTGTTCTTCCGCTTCATTAAAAGTGCCTTCGATCGTAAGCTGACCTTCGCACAGATATTTGCTCTTCTCGCTTTTCTGCCCGAACAGCATTTTATTGCGTTTCAGAACAAGCTCGGTAAGATGCTCAATACGCAGATCCTTATCCTCGTTCTGCTTTTTAAGATCAGCATTTTCTTTTTCAAGAGCAGTATTTTTATTCTCAAGAAGGGAGTATTTTTCGGACATTTCAAGATATGCTTTTTGCAGTTCTTCACGCGTCAAAAAATCGCTCCCTTTCCTTTATTTATCGGGGTTTCCGGTACTTTTATTATACCACATTTCACCAATAAATTCAAGTAAATTGAGCGATTTCTTAGATTTTTTATTCAGTTTTTTCAGCAGATATCCAGCCTTCCGGTTATCTTCTTGATAGCCTTCGGCTGGTCGATAGAGAGCCCTTGTAACAGCCATGTATACTGCTCCAAGGTAAGCTTCCTGACGTCATTCTCATTCCGCGGCCAGTTAAATCTGCCGTTCTCCAGACGCTTGTACATCAGCAGAAATCCGTCCCCTTCCCACAGCAGAGCCTTCATTTTATCCTTGCTTCTGCCACAGAACAAAAACAGGCTGTCCGAAAACAAGTCGAGATTAAACCGTTCCTGCACTATTGCCGCAAGCCCGTCTATGGACTTTCTCATATCCGTGCGCCCGCATACTACATATATATTCTCGGGGCTAAGTCCTTTCAGCATTCCTTCAGCCCCCTCAACAGCACAAGAAGCGTCTTTTCGGATATATCCTGCGGCAGTTCTATTTCTATCCCGTTCTTGCGCATTACCACCTTGCGGTTCGGCATTGGTAACGATGCCGGATCGCACATTTGCTCCGTCAATGCAGATCCTGAAATCTCACTTGAAACACTTATCGGAACTATCTGTGGAGAAGCTGTATCTTTTTGTTCCAGCATTTTCTCCCGCAGTACTCGCAGCCGCCTGTAATATGTGTATACATTGACTCCGTTCTGCTTACACCACTCTTTGATCGCAAGTCCGCTGCTCTGACATTCCCGGACTTGCTCTGCCCACTCTCTGTGACGCACTTCCTTTTTCACTGCTTCGATTTTATTCATGCTTGGCTCCTTTCGTTCTGTCCTTCGGAGTCTATTTTAGCATACTTCTTTCATTTTTGCGAGTGCCGGGTGTGGTTGGCGGTTACGGCTTTACAATGCTATTTGCAGAGTAAAGTCCTTTGAAGTTATTTGTAGTATTTTGAAGTTAAATTTTACCCGATTGTGCATATCGCTGCTTTTCTCGAAAGTTACCACAAAATACTAAACGATTGTTGTGAGATTCGTAGAATTTGTTTTTTGGACAAGCATCAGTGTGAGATCATTTTCGTTTTCGGAGAAAACCGCACATACCACCGAAGTGGTATATAAGTGCGCACTTGCTTCTTTAATCTTTATTTAAAATATTAAATATGTATCAATTATGTTACATATTCAAAGGTAAACGTAGTTCCACCATAGCCAATTGAAATAGTATTTCTGTCAATATAATCATATCCGTATCCGCCGATATTATCGCTTTCGTCCCAGTCAAGCATTACCATTGTCGTATCAATAAATTTCCAATATACGACCGTATATTTATGTACAGCAACAGCCTTTTCAGCCTCTTCAATTATTGCCGTTTCCTGCTCATCAGTTAAAGGAGAATTTATACCGAGCGATTTTGATTGATTTATATTTATTTCTCTTAACTGACTTGCAAACACCGGATTTTTCCATTGAAGCGTGCCATCTTCAAACACTTCAACATAAGATTCGGATAGATCTCCATTCAGATAATACCTACCTATATTTAATGAATTCCTTAAGATTCTATGGTCAGGATATTCATCTTCATTGGCAGCCACTGGAATAGTACCGGACACAACAAATGCCCCCAAACCTATAACAGACAAACAAATAGCAGCTGCTATGGTAACGATTATTTTATTTCTTTTAAACGAACGGGGTTTCTGAACTATTTCTGCTTTCTGTTTTGATGAAAAAATCAATTTATCTATCTGTTCATTTGACATCTGTTCGTTATGTATTGGTATTAATTTATTGTTCATAAATATAACCCCTTTCTGTTAATATACTCTTAACTTTTTCGCGTGTTCGATGAAGAGTTGTTCTGACATCGGAAGAACTGATCTTCATTAATTCGGATATTTCGTTAATAGACTCGCCATAGAAATAAAAACGTATA
>JAGAWN010000126.1 GCA_017941355.1 Ruminiclostridium sp.
GTTACTCGCATCTGAGCTTACAGGCTCCTTGCAAACATATTAAATTTCATTGTTTTCTACAAACTTTATCAGAAAACTTTGTCAATATCATAGAAAAAACGCCCGCATTTGCTGTTCGGAGAAGTTCACCGAGACTTGCGGGCGCTTTCTGTAAATTTGTTAAATTGTCACGAAATTTTGCTCGAAAATTTTATAGGGCAGGGGGTTCGAATCCCCTCTATCGTTTTTTCGGTCAAAAAATATCTATGGAACCGGGATTTTTGAATCCACATAAAAATTGCTCACAAATGGCTTTGTAGAGCCTTTTGTGAGCATAATATCTAAACCGTTCGGCTTAGATGGTTGGACTGGCGGGATTTGAACCCACGGGATGAGGGAGTCAAAGTCCCTTGCCTTACCACTTGGCGACAGTCCAGTAAAGTGGGCGGACAGCATTGCTCCCGCCCATCTGATCATAATTCAATTTTTCCATACAGAGAAGCATTCTTCTCTATATCAACGGTCTCCTGCGAATACTTTACAGGCTCGGACTGAGTACGCTTGTACTCGCGTTCAAATGAAGTTGAGAAACCCGAGGACTGACGGTAACTCTTACCGGAGGACACAGAACGGCGTTCTCCGCGTTTTCCGCCGCGTTCACCGCGTCCGCTGTAAGCGGGCTTGGTGTTGGAGGAGATAACAACCTTTCTGAAAGGTTCCTCGCCTACCGAATTGCTGTAAACTCCCTCAATTTCGGCAACCTTGCTGTGAATAATACGTCTCTCGTAAGGATTCATAGGTTCGAGAGTAATGCGTCTGCCCTGTTTGAGAACCTTGTGAGCAGTCTTAACTGCAAGTGTCTCAAGAGTCTCCTTGCGTTTAGCTCTGTATCCGTTGCAGTCAACAGAAATGCGGCAATAGGAATTCTCAGCCTTGTTGCTCGCCAGAATGGTAAGATACTGGAGCGCGTCGAGAGTCTCACCGCGTCTGCCGATAACAACGCCGAGTTTGTCTCCGACAATATCGAGTACAACCGTGTCACCGTTCTTTTCGATGTTGATATTGTAGTTTTCAAGACCCAGCGCACCGAGTACCTTGGTGAGATATGTCTGTGCATTCTGTACCTTTTCGGTTTTCAGAACATCAATATCCTCTGCGGGTGCTGAAACCTGCTGCTCCGGCATATCGTCCGCAGGAGCAGAAGAAACATTGTTGTCCGTGGAAACAGCGACCGGCTCTGTACCGGCAGTTTCCGGTTCCTGTTCTTCAACGCTTACAGCATCCGGAGCGTATGCTCTGATCCTGAATTCGCCTTTCATGCCGAAAAGTCCCTTTTTGGGCTGCTCGATAATCTCGAACGAGATGTCATTTTCGCCTATACCGAGGGCGCGAAACTCGTTTACAGCCTGCTCTTTAGCCAATTCCTCGGTTTTTGCGGTGTAGATTTTTTCCATTTAAGTGTCCTTTCTTTCAATCATAAGTCATCATCATCGGGAGACTCAATATACTCCTCCCCGTATTTCTCGGCATCCGCACGTCTTGCAGCTTCGAGCTTCTTCTTGTTAAGCTCCTTGATCTCTTTCTGTGTAAGCTTGGAAATACGCTCTGTCTTTTCGACCTCGTTTCCTTCCGCATCAACGGTAACAACCGTAGCACGCTGTTCCCTTGAAGCCGCGGCAGCCTCCATTTTCGCTTTTGCTTCCTCCCTGATCTTGTCGGAGGGCCAGAACTTATACATTATAACGCTCTGGATAATACCGAACAGATAGGATATAGACCAGTAGAAGCCTGCGCCTGCCGGCACGCTGAATACGATGAACAGCGAAACGAACGGCATCATTAAAAGCATTATCTTCATGGAACCCTGCTGCTGTGCAAGCTCGGGATTCTGCTTCTCCATGAGGTACTGCTGAATGAACATCTGTGCGAAAGAGAAAATGAACGCGATTATCGGTATGATGATAAGCGAGTCGAACGCCCAGCGCGGCTGTTCTCCGAGGTTAATGCCGAAGAAATAGATGTTCTCATTGAGTTTTTCAAGTCTGTCCGCAACATTTGAGTCTATGCCGGAGTTGCTGATTATGAGCTGCTTGTTGGTATCGCTCCTGCCGTAGCAGTTGAGTGCGCGAAGTTCTCTGTAAAGCGTAGAATCTCCGTAATTCACATAGATCTGCTGCAATGCTGTTCTTATGGGGTCTGAAAGTCTGGAATTGTTGGAATACAGCGTTCCGAGCATATCCGCGATATTTCCGGCTTTCAGAAGGCCGGAAAGGCTGTCGAGTTCAGCCTGTGTAACGGTTATCTCTTTCTTCGCGCTTTCAAGGTCAAATCCCTCGGGAACGCCGATCCTGTTGCCGACCTTGCTTACCTTGCCGTCATCGCCGGTAACTTCTGTTTCGGTATAAGTTACAGTGGAAGCATCGCCGATATAATCAAGCACAGCCTGATAATCTTCGGGATTTGCAAGCAGAGTCTGCGCGATATCCACGTCTCTTGCCGAGGAAACTATAGCGGTTATATTCTCACCGCTGAAATGTTCCATGTGTGTCATGGGCTTGTAAACGACGTCGATGACGCCGAAAAGAATAACGAATGTCAGTATCATAGGCAGACAGCCGCCTGTGGGGTTGTAACCCTCTTTCTGGAGCTTCATAAGCTCTTCCTGCTGCTTCTGCTGATTGTTTTTGTACTTCGTCTGGATCTCTCTTACCTTCGGCAGGTAGAGCTGGGAAACAGCGGTATTCTTCTGCTGTTTCAGATTTATCGGGAACATAGCCGCACGCATGATGAACGTGAACAGAATGATCGCCCATCCCACATTCTGCACAAGCGCATAGCACACCCACATCACATAGCCAAGCGGCGTTCCGATCAAAGTGTACAGGAAATTAATGATTTATCACCCTTTATTTTTCTTCGATGTCTTTAATTGTCTGTTTTGCGTTAAAAAAAGTGAACCTTTCCGGAACAGGATCATATCCTCCGGCACTGAAAGGGTTGCATCTGACTATCCGTTTTATAGTCAAATAGCCGCCCTTGACAGAGCCGAACCGTCTTATCGCATTGATCCCGTAAACGGAGCAAGTCGGATAAAACCGGCAGCAAGGCGGCTTGATCTTGGATAATGTAAGCCTGTAGAGCTTTATAAATCCGATCAGCAGGTATTTCATAGGTAAAAATAAGTCACACAGCGGAGTCATGCTTTTTCTGCTGCTTTCCCGATGTTTTGCCCCGGTTGTTTCCGCCGGAGGGACACTCTCCGAAAAGCAGCGGTCTCAGCTTTAACCGCATAGTCCCGAGTATCTGAGTTGATTTCAAAGACGGCGTTTTTTCCCGTGCCACAAACACGAAGTCAAAGCGCTTGTCGGTTTCTTTCAGCAGCTCATTGTCGAAGATCCTGAAAGCTTCACGGATAACTCTTCTTGAACGGTTTCTTGCGACCGCGTTTCCGATCTTCTTTCCCGTTACGATACCGCACCTGTTCCTGCGGCGGTTTGACGGGCGGTAGTAGCATACAAATCCGAAACTCGGACAGCACATTCCCTTTTTATAAAGGTATCGGAACTCACGGTCTTTCTTAATGACGTAAAACCGTTTTGAAAAATCGCCCATCGGCTCAGTATGTGAGCTGTTTTCTGCCCTTTGCGCGTCTTCTTGCAAGAACCTTGCGTCCGTTGGAAGTGCTCATTCTCTTTCTGAAGCCGTGCTCCATCTTTCTCTGGCGCTTTTTGGGCTGGTATGTTCTTTTCATTACAATTACCTCCGTTTCAATTCACTATGCGTTCGATTTCTCGTATTGTCACCGCGGGGCATACTTCCCCCCGTCAGATAACAGCTATATTATTATAAACAAAATTTGTCCCCTTGTCAAGAGGGTAACGGAATTTTCCGTATTTTTTTTGCGCCGGAAATGCCGATCAGCCGAAATTTCCGTACTTTTTCACAAATTTCTGCGCTTCGATATACTCGTTCGCAAGCACATCGAAATTAATGTTGCAGGCTGCCGCGAGAGTCACCACGCTTTCCCAATCGCCCTGTTCGTAGCTGCGGGAAAGGTTGAAGATATCGCCGAATACGCCGCCGCCGGTTATACCCTCCTTGATCTCCGAGGAAACAGGCAGATCCGCCAGAGCCTTTGAAAGCGCCTGTTCGTCCTTGCTTCCGGTGACTATCGAGATAAGACCCATGAGGTAAACCTCGTTGCTGCGGGAACCCACGCTTCCGCCGGAGTTTCTCGATATGCGCTCGCAGAACCGCGCCCTGAACAGCGCCAGCCGCAGGATCTCCGCCGGAGAGTTGCGGTTGAGTCTTTGCAGACCCACCAGGTAGATCCATTCCTTGAGTCTGTCGATACCCAGCATTACCAGCGCCTGCCGTACAGTCGAGACAGTGTTGCCCTTGTCTGCACAGAGCTGATTGATAACTTTCAGCAGCTTGATCGTAAGCACCGGGTCGGTGGAGATGACCGCAGATATGTACTCGATGTTGGGATCCGGGCTGTACAGCAGCGCAAGGATCTGCAGGAACGTCTTTATCATCGGACCGCCGGAGCGCTTGGTCTCCAGCACGGGCTTTGAGAAGAAGCCTCCGCTTACATAGTCGATATCCAGTTCCCTTGCAAACTCGAAATGCTCCTGCTCCTCCACGTTGTCTGCGAGAGCACGCTTTCCGCGTTCATGGCACTTCTTGACCGTGTAAGTGATCTCATCGCTGTCCGAGTTGATGTCAAACCGCAGGATATCCGCGAAATTGAACAGTTCCTCGTTATCCTCGCTGTACAGGAATCCCGACAGCGCTATGGTATAGCCGAGACGCTTGAGTCTCAGGCATTGCTGCAGAGAGACCGGATCCGCAAGCAGAGTTGTCGGTATCTCTATGACCAGCATCTCCTTGAGAAAAAGCTCGTGAAAGTTGTTTTCCAGCAAAAGCTGCGAGAACTTTATGTACGCGATCTTCTTGTCAAAGATAGCGTCCATGTTGCGTTTTATGTAGTCTTTTGCTTCTTCGATTTCCGATTCGTTTACAAGTGTTTCGTCGCCCAGCGGATTTCTCTTGCTTGCAAAGGAGTACAGCATTTCGTACATATCTGTACCGCCGCTCTGATTGAACACGGCCTGCTTTGAAATAAGAAAGCTCATTGGTCGTCTATCCCTTCTTCCTGTTCCTTATGCTTTTATCCCACGTTACCATTCTATATCTTCGACAGGTGTGGGATCTTCATTTAAGACCTCGTCTATCACCCTGCTGTTTTTGAGGTAGATGACCCTGTCAGCCATAGGCGCTATAGCGGAATTGTGAGTCACGAGAATAACCGTCATACCGCGCTGCCGGCAGGTATCCTGAAGCAGCTTCAGTATCATCTTTCCCGTGTTGTAGTCCAGCGCGCCGGTAGGTTCGTCGCACAGCAGCAGCTTCGGCTTCTTCGCAAGGGCGCGCGCAATAGCAACTCTCTGCTGCTCACCGCCGGAAAGCTGCGCCGGGAAGTTATCGAGCCGTTCTCCGAGTCCTACCTGGGTGAGTATATCCGCCGCGGGAATGTAGTCCTTGCAGGTCTGTGCCGCAAGCTCCACATTCTCTTTAGCTGTAAGGTTCTGGATAAGGTTGTAGAACTGGAATATGAACCCGATCTCATATCGCCTGTATGTGATAAGCTCCTTTTTGGAGTATCCGGCGATATTCTTTCCGTCAACTATGATGCTGCCCTCGTCGATAGTATCCATACCGCCGAGCATATTCAGCACCGTTGTCTTGCCGGAGCCGGACGGTCCCAGCACTATCGCAAGCTCGCCTTTCTGAATGTCAAATGTGATGCCGTCGGACGCGTTAATGGTGATCTCACCCATTTTGTAGCGCTTATATACGTCCCTTACGGAAACAAAGCCTGTCAAATGCCGCTCCTCCTTCTGTAAAAGCCGTATCAGCGGACTACAACGTCCTTGTTCTCGTTCATTTTTATCGTGCAGGCGCCGGTTTTCTGCGCAATAACGTGCTGAGCGTTGTTGATCCTCACGGTAACACCGGGGAATGCGGCTCTCTTCACCTTAACGCAGAGGTCGTTGGTATTTTCTATCTCATGCTCGATGTCGGCGATACGCTCGTTAGTTTCCTTGATAAGACCCATGTGTCCGAACTTCGCCTTTATCGAGCGTTTCAGCATTTCCTCACGCTCCGGGGTAAGCGGAGCGGCTTTCTTCTGCTGCTGGAGTGTGGCGCAGACCATTTCAAGCTGGTTCAGCTGTGTCTCATAGTTTTTGAGCTGCTTTTTGAGTTCCTGGAGTTCCTCTGCGAGTATCGCCACATTTCCCAGCACCACCATAGTGCGGACATACGCGTCCGAGCCTAAGTAGTTCACTTCTATATCCGACAGGCAGGTATATTTGCCGCCCACAATGACCGCCTTTCCGCCCTGCACGGTAAGCGGACCGTTGCACTTTACGGTGCAGCCGACAAAGCTCTGCGCCTTTATGCTGCCCTCCGCCGTGATCTCGGAGTTCTCGCCGAAGTTCACGGAAATGTCACCGCCCGCGGTTATCTTCGAGCTTACAAAGCCAAGTTTCGCGGTGATATTGCCGTCGGCTTCTATCGTAGCGCTTGTAACGTTGCCCGCGATCGTAACATTGCCGCCGGAACGCACGATAAAGCCCTCGTTCACGTTGCCCTTTATAATAACGTCACCGATGAAATCTATGTTGCCTACTGAAAGATCTATGTCGCTGACAACAATTTCCTTGTCAACAACGAAGTGATCCTTGTTCCAGCGGAGATTGCCCTGTATCGCGGCGGTAAGATGCTGACCGTCCTCTGAGAGCGCAACGCCGTTGCCCACAGCAAGCTTCGCGGGCTTGCCCGGGTACTGTGGGATCTCGATCCCTCGTATGTCCCGGCCGGCGCTTCCGGGAGTTTCCGGGAAGATATCCGCGATGACCGTGTCCTGCTCGATGTTCTGAATTAGTCCGAGATCACGGAAATCGACGTTTCCGAACTCATCGGCTTTCATCTGAGCGCCGCTCTTTCTCTCGAAATGGTACACAAGGTAGCCGTTTCTGCCGTCAACGGGCGGATCTCCCTTTGCGAGAAGAACGCTCATTCCTCCGTTGGTGAACGCTTCCTGCAAAGCCACCTCATCAACGCCGTATCTGATACCGTTTAGTGCCATAGCTTCGCGCACGGTCTTCTCTGTCACTTCTCTGCCGCCGTTCTTAGCGGGAGAGATGCTCAGTCTCGCGTTCATGAATTTATCATCTACCTCAAGATTGAAGGTTCCGTCGATAGGATCTGCCATAAATTAATCATCTCTTTTCTTTTCTTGCGGCTGAAAATGCCGCAATTACTCGAAATATTATACTACATCAATTTATTATATCACATATCCTGAAAAATTTCTACATTTTTTTGTAAATAAAATCAAAAATCCGATGTAGAAAATTCACTGTATTTATTGAGCAAAAGCACTAATTGCCGTCATATCTTCGTGATCTTCGCGAACGCCGCGGCAAGTTTCTTTGTGCCGCTGTTATCAAAGCTTATCTCAACCAAAGTGTCGTTCCCCATAGGGGTCGCGCTGATAACCGTACCTTCACCGAATTTACGGTGATTCACCCTGTCACCGGGAGCAAATTTCTCATTTGACGGTACGGAAGCTTTTGCAGCCTGCGCCGCGGAACGATCCTGCAGATATGTGGACTGCTTGCGTCCGCCGTAGGTGCGCTCGCTGAGTGCGGAACGCGCAGTCTTGTCCTCGAACTCAACATACTCGCCGGGGATCTCACGGATAAAGCGGGACATCTTGTTGTGCTGGGTCTGTCCGTAAAGCAGTCTCGCGTCCGCGGTAGTTATGTACAGTCTGCGCTTGGCGCGTGTTATCGCCACATAACAGAGTCTGCGGTCCTCCTCCAGCTCGTACATATCCGCAAGACTGCGGTAACTCGGGAAGATATTCTCCTCCGCTCCGACAATGTACACATTCTCGAATTCCAGTCCTTTCGCCGCGTGCATAGTCATCATCGTCACCCTGTCCTCGGTGTCGTTATAGCTGTCAAGATCGGAAATAAGTGCTACCTGCTCCAGATAATCGAACAGCGAGTGGCTTTCGTTCTCCTCGCAGAACGCGATCATCGACGATTTCAGTTCCTTGATGTTCTCCAACCTGCCAACGCCCTCGTCACCCTGTAGCATCAGCATATCGGTATATCCCGACTGCTGCATCACATCGTCGAGAATGTCGGTTATATCGCGTTCTTCGGCGGTATCAATAAGTTCCCTGAACATCTTCGCAAGAGGTCTCAGCACTTTCGCCTTTTTGGTGAGCGAAGCAAACTCCTCGCAGCGCTCCATAGTCTCGATCGGGCTGATGCCGCAGGAAAGCGAGATATTCTCGATCTCCGCCCATGTGGTGTCGCCTATCCCGCGCTTAGGCTCATTCACGATCCTGCCGAGGCGCACGGTATCAAAGGGGTTGCATATAACGCTCAGGTACGCTATCGCGTCGCGTATTTCCTTGCGCTCGTAGAACTTCGTACCGCCCACTATCGTGTAAGGGATACCCATTTTGCCAAGCACAAGCTCTATGCTTCGGGACTGGGCGTTGTTGCGGTAGAGAACAGCGTTGTCGGAAAGCCTGCTGCCCTCTTTCTTATTGCTGAGGATCTCGTTGGCGACAAAGATGCCCTCGGACTGCTCATCGGGGAATTTGTAAACGTGTATCTTCTCCCCCGCCCCGAGGTCAGACCAGAGGTTCTTGTCCTTGTGCTGGGTATTGTTGCGGATAACGGCGTTTGCGGCATCGAGGATATTTGAGGTGGAGCGGTAGTTCTGTTCCAGCTTTATCACCGCGCTGTCAAATTCTTTCTCAAACGAAAGTATGTTCTCGATGGTAGCTCCGCGGAAACGGTAGATAGACTGATCCTCGTCGCCGACAACACACAGGTTGCCGGTACCGCCGGAAAGCAGCTTCACAAGCCTGTACTGCGCGGTATTGGTGTCCTGGTACTCATCTACCATTATGTAGGAGAAGCGGTTCTGCCAGTATTCCAGAGCCTCCGGATCCGAAGTGAACACCTCGACCGTTTTCATTATGATATCATCAAAGTCGAGAGCATTCGCCGCTTTCAGTCGCTTCTGGTACTCGATGTAGATATCGCGGATAACGCCGAGCTGGAAATCAGCCTTGCCGTCAGCCCCTGTTACCGGGAAAGCTTCCGGAGCCTGCAGTTTATCCTTTGCATGAGAGATAGCGTTCATCACGGTTTTGGGGTCAAAGGACTTCTCTGAAATGTTCATGTCTTTCTGCACAGCCTTAATGATGCGCTTGCAGTCGTCGGTATCATAGATAACGAAGTTCTTCCCGTAGCCTATGGATTCAATGCTTCTGCGGAGTATTCGCACGCAGGTAGAATGGAACGTTGCTGCCCAGACTTCACCCGCGCCGGGAGCGTTCATGCGGGAAAGACGCTCTTTAAGCTCCGCGGCAGCCTTGTTTGTGAACGTGACCGCAAGTATCTTCCACGGTATCGCTCTCGCGTGGCCGACAAGCTGCGAAAGGCGCTCCGTAACCTCCGGAGTGCTGTCATATCTGCCGTCCGCGTAGTCCTGCAGAAAGTTCATTTCCTCGTCCGACAGTTCCGGCACATAGTCACTTGTATAGGCATCACCGAACAGCAGCAGATTTGCTATCCTGTTGCACAGCACGGTGGTCTTTCCGCTGCCCGCGCCGGCAATTATAAGCACAGCGCCGTTTGTGCGGAATATCGCTTTCTTCTGCATATCGTTCGATCTTGCAAAGAATCTGTTAAGTACCTTCTTTTTGAGTTCGTTATATTCCATGATATTTCCTTTCGTTCATCTCAATTGTCATTCAAAACACAAAAACAGTGCCGGCTCGGCGTGCAAAAACACGTCGAGCCACACTATCGGGATCGCTCAATGTATGCTCATCAAGTCATGTGTCCGTCGGCATCGTGCCGCCGTTATTCGTTGGAAGCGGCAGACGGAGCAGGTGTATATGCGGGGCTTGTCTGAGCCGGTGCCGCTACAGCGCTGCCTGAATTGCCGGAGATCGCAACAAACGGGTTCACGCCGTCACCCAGCACCTGCGGAAGAATTCCGTTCCACTTCTGAATGGTGTAATACTCGATATAGTTCGGGCTGTTGGAAAGCTGCTCCTCGATAAGAGAGATAGCTTTAGCTTCCGCTTCCGCGATAGCTACCTGCGAATCCGCGTCCGCCTTTGCGGCAATTACTATCTGCTTGGCTTCCTCTTCCTTTTCCTTTGTCTTGTTCTCCATTTTGAGAGCGTCCTGAGCCGCGATCACCTTTTCCTGTATCGAAGCTTCAAACGCAGGATCGAAGTTGAGGTTTTCTATCGCGAACGCGGTAACTATGATGCCGTACGGGTTCAGGACTTCGGTAAGCTCGCTCTGAATGGTGGTCTGCACCTGTCCGCGGGACTGAACGAGGTCTTCCGCTTTCACCTTACCGATAGCGTCCTTGGCGATCTTCGCAACGTTCGGGACAAGCAGCTTGTTCTCAACGTTGTTGATGCCGGTATCGCGGATAATGCTGGAAAGCATAGCGCTCGAATAGCGGTAGTTGAGTTTCAGCTGTAAGTCGTTCACGCTCTGGGTATCGCTGGTGTATGCGTCGGCAGTAACGGAGTAGATCTGGTCACGGATATCGACTTCCTGTATCTCCTCAACAAATGGGATCCGGAAGTTCAGACCTGCCGAGAGATCGTCCTCGATTATGCGTCCGAACTGGTACTTGACACCGATGAAGCCCTCCTGCACGATAGTGAAGCAGTTGAACAGCACCATAAGCAGTATGACTATGATAACAACGGCAAAAACTATTGTTCCGGTCTTTCCGCCGGAGCCTCCGCTCTTCTTTGCGGAAGTATTTTTATCTGCTTCTGTGAATTTGAATTCAGCCATTTTTCATTTCTCCTTTCACGAGTCCAAGTAAATGACATTTACCGTATCTTTATAATACCATACTTTCAAACATTTGTCAATAGAGTTGCGTAAATTTTATTTACATTTTTCTGATAATGGTTCAGACTGCCTTTTCATCGAGCAGTTCGGAGTAAGTGTCTTTTACCAGAGCTTCCGGAACAGCGATAGAATCCCTGTTGCGTATCTTTTTGAGCGCGGCGGTGAGCATCAGCTTTATGCGGTTGATCTGATTGACCTCGGAAGCACCGGGGTCGTAGTCAACAGCAATGATGTTTGATTCGGGATTGCGTCTGCGCAGTTCGCCGATAACGCCCTTGCCGGTGACGTGGTTCGGCAGGCAGGCGAAAGGCTGCATACAGATGATGTTGGAGACTCCGCTTTCCAGCAGTTCAAGCATTTCAGCCGACAGGAACCAACCCTCACCCGCGATGTTGCAGGTGGAGACTATGCCGTCAACAAGTCCGCGCATTTCCTTTATCGGTGTGAATCCGCCGAACTTTGTGCCTTTGATAGCGTCTATGAAAGGCTTTTCAAGCCGTTCAAGCAGTTTTATCGCCTCGTTGCTGAAAAAGTATCTCGCGCCGGAGACCGTAAGGAACTCTTTGCGGGAGTTTGCGTGATCGCAGAAGAAATAGATGAATCCCATGAGATCGGGAACTACCGCCTCGGCTCCCTCGGATTCGAGGAATCGTACTACGTCGTTGTTTGCGGCGGGGCTGTACTTCACAAGTATCTCGCCGACTACGCCTACGCGGGGCTTCTCGATATCGTGAACCGGCAGCTCACCGAACTCCTTCACCATGCGTTTCAGGTTCTCCTTGTAGCGGCGGAAGCTGATGTGTTTCAGGTCTTCTCTCAGATAGTTGTTCCACTTTTCATAGAGTTTATCCGCACTTCCCTTTTCGATCTCGTAGGGACGCACGCGGTAAAGACAGCGGCAGATAGCGTCGCCGTAGACTACCGCCATGAATGCGCGTATCGCAAGCGCCGGCGTGATCTTGAAGCCCGGCTGCTTCTCGAAGCCGTTGAAGTTCAGCGACAGCAGAGGTGTATCCGCGTAGCCGCCGTCCGCAAGAGCCTTCTTTATCATGCTGATGTAGTTGGTAGCTCTGCACGCGCCGCCGGTCTGGGTTATCAGCAGAGCCGTGCGGGAAAGATCGTACTTGCCGCTTTCCAGCGCGTTCATCAGCTGTCCGACCGTGAGTATGGACGGGTAGCAGGCATCGTTGTTGACGTATTTCAGACCGGTATCGACTATCTGCTTTGAATAGTCTTTAAGCACCACAAAATCGAATCCCGCGTACCGGAACGCCGCTTCGAGCAACTCGAAGTGATACGGCGCCATCTGCGGCGCGAGGATAGTGTAGCGCTTCTTCATTTCCTTTGTGAAAACGGGCTGGCGCTGATAACCGGTGTATTTCTTGTCCGACACATAGCCTGTGCGCTCCCGCTCCTCCATGACGGAGATCAGCGAGCGCAGACGGATACGCGCCGCGCCGAGGTTGTTCACCTCGTCTATTTTCAGCAGAGTGTACATTCTTCCGCTGCCCTGGAGTATCTCCTGCACCTCGTCGGTAGTCACCGCATCGAGTCCGCAGCCGAAGCTGTTGAGCTGCACCAGTTCAAGGTCTTTTCGTGTGGAGACAAAAGCTGCCGCGTTGTAAAGTCTGTTGTGGTACATCCACTGATCCACCACGCGTATCGGGCGCGGGAGATCTCCGAGATGTGCGATGCTGTCCTCGGTAAGAACCGCGTAACCGTAGCCGTTTATCATCTCCGGAATGCCGTGGTTCACCTCGGGGTCAACGTGATATGGTCTGCCGGCGAGGACGATACCCTTCTTGCCCTCGGTCTCCAGCAGTTTCAGTATGCGCTCGCCTTCTCTGTGAACATCTTCCTTGAACCTCGCGTCCTCGGCGTAGGCTTTCGCAAGCGCCGTGCCAAGCTCCTCACCGCTTATGCCGAGGGGAGAGAACTCCTCCACGATGCGGCGGGTCATGGCTTTCTTGTCGTATATCGGCAGGAACGGGTTCATGAACTTTACGTTCTTGTCGCGGAGTGCCGGAACGGAGTTTTTGATGACCTCGCTGTATGTTGCAACGACAGGGCAGTTGTAGTGGTTGTCGCCCTTGCCGCCGTTGTCCATTTCGTATGTGAGCGACGGGTAGAAGATGAACTCCGCGCCGTTTTTGAGCAGCCATTCGATGTGTCCGTGAGAGAGCTTTGCCGGATAGCAGACCGACTCCGACGGCATTGTCTCTATGCCCATGTCGTAGATGTCGCGGGAGGATTTCGGGGAGAGCATGACGCTGTAGCCAAGTTCTGTGAGGAACGTGAACCAGAACGGGTAGTTCTCATACATTCCGAGAACACGCGGAACTCCCACGACTCCGCGCTTTGCGTCCTCCTTTGCAAGCGGCTTGTAGTAATCGAACAGGCGCTTGTACTTGAAGTCGTACATATTCGGCAGCGTAGCCTTGCCCGCACCTGTACCGGCTCCGCGCTCGCAGCGGTTGTTGGTGATGAAGCGCTTGCCGTCCGAGAACTTGCTGATAGTAAGCAGGCAGTTGTTGGAACATTTACCGCAGCGCGCTGTGGATTTCTGTATAGTGAAGTTTTCGAGCTTTTCGAGCGGTGAGATAGTTGAACCCTCGCCGTCGTCGCGCTGCATCGCTACCAGTGCGCTCCCGTAGGCACCCATGAGTCCCGCCTTGTCGGGACGGACGACTTCGCGTCCGCAGGTAAGCTCGAATGCACGCAGAACGGACGTGTTCATGAATGTACCGCCCTGCACGATTATCTTCTCGCCCATTTGCTTCGGGTCACGGATCTTTATTACCTTGAACAGTGCGTTCTTGACCACGGAGTAGCTGAGACCGGCGGAGATATCCGCTACGGACGCGCCCTCCTTCTGAGCCTGCTTCACGCGGCTGTTCATGAATACCGTGCAGCGGGAGCCGAGGTCAACGGGGTGTTCGGCTTCGAGACCGACCGCCGCGAACTCACGGCTGGTCATACCGAGAGCGGCAGCAAAGTTCTCGATGAATGAGCCGCAGCCCGACGAGCAAGCCTCGTTGAGCAGTATGCTCTCGATCTCGCCGTTCTTGACGCGCATACACTTCATGTCCTGACCGCCGATATCGAGAATGAACTCGACGCCCGGCAGTATCTTCTCGGCAGCCTTGTAGTGCGCCATGGTCTCGATCTCGCCGTAGTCAACACCGAGAGCAGCTTTTATAAGATGCTCGCCGTAGCCGGTAGCAGTAGCTTTTGCAATGTATGCGCCCTCCGGGAGTTTTGAATATATGTCTTTGAGTATGCCGATGACCGATTTGAGCGGGTCACCGAGGTTGTTGTTGTAGAAGGAATAAAGAATCTCCGCGTTCTCGCTGATGAGACAGGCTTTTGTGGTTGTGGAGCCCGCATCTATGCCGAGGTAGCACTTACCCTTGTAGGAAGCGAGATCGGCTGTGGGGATAACGCTCTTTGAGTGCCGTTCAAGGAAAGCCTGTTTCTCTGCTTCGTCCCTGAACAGCGGTTCAAGGCGCTCCACCTCATGCACGGTGACAGCGTCGAGCTTCGATATCTTTTCCTTGAGCGCGGCAACGCTTATGGTGCGGCGGTTGTCCGCGAGAGCCGCGCCTGTCGCAACGAACAGGTTCGCGTCGGGCGGGAAGATAACGTCCTCCGGCTTCATGTTCAGAGTTTCGATGAATCGCTTGCGAAGCTCCGACAGGTAGAACAGCGGACCGCCGAGGAACGCGACCTTGCCGCGTATCGGCTTGCCGCAGGCGAGACCGCTTATGGTCTGGTTCACGACGGACTGGAAGATAGAAGCCGCAACATCGGACTTCTTCGCTCCGTCGTTGAGCAGCGGCTGGATATCGCTCTTTGCGAAAACTCCGCAGCGTGACGCTATTGGGTAGATAGTCTCATAATCCTTTGCAAGCTCGTTCAGACCCGTGATATCGGTATTCAGCAGAGCTGCCATCTGGTCGATGAAAGCGCCGGTGCCGCCCGCGCAGGAGCCGTTCATGCGCTGCTCGATACCGCCGCGCAGATAGGTTATCTTAGCGTCCTCGCCGCCAAGCTCGATAGCAATGTCGGTCTCCGGTATCAGCGCTTCGATAGCGACTGCACCCGCTTCCACTTCCTGAATGAACGGTATGTCCAGCCATTTTGCGGCATTGATACCGCCGGAGCCGGTGACAGCAGCAGTCACATCCGCGTCCTGCACCTTTTCAAGCCCCGCGAGAAGCACTTCCGCGAGTGTCTTTTTTATGTCGGAATAGTGTCTCTGATACTGTTTGTAAACAAACTCGTTGTTTTCGTCCACAACAGCGATCTTGACGGTCGTGGAGCCAACGTCAAGTCCGATATGAAGCATAGTTATCACCCTTATCAAGTATGCGGCGCTCTGCCGCTTATATATACTATTAAAATTGGTACACAAATAATTACCTTTTACAAGGTAACACAAATTATATTATACACCAACTCGTCCGATTTTTCAATCCTTTTTAACAAATTTTGACAAAAAAGTTTTTGGAATTTATCATTGCGTACATTTCCCGCATTTTGAACAGCCGTTGCAGCTCGGACGCATACCGCAGGTCTGACATTTCTCCCCGAAATACGGTTTGTACAGTTCCTCCTCCGGTATCGGCAGTCCCCACTTGTCGCAAAGCCGGAATTCTATCGGCTTGCCTTTGAAGCTCATGCCGGACTTGTATGCCTGACTGCTCTGCACGCCGTTTCCCTCGATGCGGTACAGCTTTCCGTCCTTGATGAAGCGTCTGCCGGTGCCGCAGAATGTGAAAGTCACGTTGTTGTCCTCACACTCGCGGCGCAGCAGCTTCACCCACTCGAAGTCGCACGGGCGCGCTCCGTCATAGTTCTCGCCGTCGCAAAGCACCTGCTCTATCTGTCCCGTTTCAAGGTATCTGCGTATAGATACCTGCCCTATGAACGGCGCGCACATGACTCCCTTGTGCTTAAAAGGCAGATCCAGCAATATGGGTATGCGTTCGTCGGCGCGGCGCTGATCCTCGGCAGAAACGTTGAAGAAGATGTTTTCCCAGCCGTCACCCCAGTCATCGGGCAGACACTCCGCGACCCGCTCCGGACGTTTTGTAAGCAGGAAGAAGATCACATCACTGCGCTCCCGCATTATCTCCCACGCTTCGGGACGCCACTCGTCGGCTTGTTTGAGAAAGAAATCCGAGGTCATGCAGACCCGTATCATCTCGCCGCTCTTTATCTTGTAAGCGCCGTTCCTGTAGGTGTGCAGAGGGTAGTCGAAGCCGCTGCCGGTGCGGTATATCACCGAGCCGTCCTTGTCCCGCATCTTGTCGAGAAAGTACATATAACAATGGTCACAGCCCTCGCTTTTTCTTATGCAGCCGTGCCACGGGTTCCAGATATCGTGCATTATTATCTCCTTAAAAGATTGACATTTCATGATTTATGTGTTAAGAGAACCTCTTAAAATGGGTTTTTAGAGGTTCCCTTATGTACATAACCCGCATCGGCATTATCTCGTCGGTGCGGGTGTTTTTTATTATTCTGATGCTGCGATCCCTTAGGAATAAGCTTAGTATTATATCAGCGAAAGCGAATCCGCCTTTATATAGCAATAGGTCTTTCCTTCTTCATCGTAGTGGTCTATCACGCCGTTTATGCGGATATCCGTTCCCGGTTCCGGGTAGTCGCCGGGATACACGGTCTCCCTGTTCAGTATAAATTCCAGACCCTGCGAACAGCACGCCGTTGCATCGGGAACGACAATGAAATAATACCTCGTATCGAGCCGTTCGTCATAAGACGTGTCGAAATAACCGTCCAACAGCACCCGCTTGCCGTAGTAGTTACCCGGATTTACCATAATATCGTAGATTACCGAGTAGATCATGGTAGGATTCATAGCGGTGAGATCCACATTGATGACCTCGTCCGTGTAACCCTCGTCTGCCGCGCTCCCCTCCGCTGCCGCAAGGTCACCGAATCCGGCAGACAGAGTAAGTTCCGTTGTCCCGGAAGTTGTGACAGCCGCGGGTTTCGGAGGTTCGGTCACGGCTGGACCCGCCTGTGAAGCGGCATCATTGACTATCGAATCTATCAGCGCGTCCGTTCTTACCGCGGACGGATCGCTGCATGAGCCGAGCAACGCCGCGGTCAGAAAGAGAGCGGTACCGGCAATTGTTCTTTTTTTCATGCTTTCCTCCTTGTTATGAGCGAAACCGCGCAGAACACGAAAAATACTGCAATATCGGCTACGACTATGGTTGAACCGACAGGCGTTCCGAACATTATCGACGAGAATATCCCGACTCCCGCACACAATACGGAGATAACGGCGGAACTTACGATCACGCTCCTGAAGCTTCTGAAGACCCGCATCGCCGACAGTGCCGGGAATATTATCAGCGCCGATATCAGCAGCGAACCCACAAGATTCATCGCAAGCACGATTATCAGCGCGGTTATTATCGCTATCAGCAGATTATATACGTCCGCCTTAACGCCGGAAGCTTTCACGAAGTTCTCGTCGAAAGTCACAGCGAATATCTTGTGATAAAACAGCAGAAACGCCGCTATCACCACCACCGACATTATGATGCAGACGATAACGTCCTCCGGTTTCAGCGTCAGTATTGATGTAGA
Source organism: Ruminiclostridium sp. (assembly GCA_017941355.1). Taxonomy (GTDB): domain Bacteria; phylum Bacillota; class Clostridia; order Oscillospirales; family Ruminococcaceae; genus Ruminiclostridium_E. Next base: position 17,592 of record JAGAWN010000126.1, read on the forward strand.
ACCGAACAGCGTAGTGCAGACATCTCCGGATATGTTTGCCGATGTCGGGAACAGATTCATAAGCATATAGCCCACCGCCAGCGCACCTACGGATATCATCGCTATCGCGGCATCTCCGTTTATCTTCGCATTCTGTCCCGTCCGCAGCAGCAGCACCGCCGAAATGACGGTTATCGGCAGAACGACATACATATCATTCGTAAGCCCCGTTATGCCCGCGACTGCCATAGCGCCGAACGCCACATGAGAAAGCCCGTCGCCGATGTAGGAAAACCGTTTCAGCACCAGCGTCACTCCGAGCAGCGAGGAACAGAGCGCGATCAGAAGTCCGACTATGAGCGCATACCACACGAAGTCATAGCTGAAATACAGCTGCAGCTTCCCGATGAAATCACTGAACATCTATTGCTCCGTCCTTTCCGAGAATGTGCTTCCGACTCCGCTTGCGAGGTAATCGGCAGTCGTGCCGAAAAAAAGCTGCCTGTGCGCGCCTATGTGCAGAATGTGCGACGCATACCGTGTTGCAGCCGCAAAATCGTGAGATACCATTATAATGGTAACACCGCCCCTGTTCAGCTCCGAGATAAGTTCATACATATCCGTCTGCGCTTTCGGGTCAAGCCCGGTTACCGGCTCGTCAAGCAGCAGCATCTTCTGCGCCGCACAGAGCGCCCTTGCAAGCAGGACTCTCTGCTGCTGACCTCCGGACAGTTCACGGTAACAGCGCTCCGCGATATCCGTAATGCCGAGGCTCTTCATCGTGCTTTCGGCAAGTTCCTTTTCCTGCTTTCTGTAAAACGGGCGCAGTCCGCATTTCGCGAGACAGCCCGAGCGTACTATCTCCCTTACCGAAGCGGGGAAATCTTTCTGGACCACCGTCTGCTGCGGGAGATATCCGATGTCGCCAGCTCCGGTGCCGCCGGTTCGGATTATCTCGCCGGATATCTGAGGTTTAAGCCCCAGCAGAGCCTTTATCAGCGTACTTTTTCCGGAACCGTTCTCACCGAGGATACACAGGTAATCCCCCTCGGACACGGTGAAATCTATCTCGCCGGCTACGACATTCCCGTCGTAACCCAGTGAAACGTTTTTGCAGATAAGCTGTTCAGCCATTTTTCTCACCGAGCCTTTATCCGAGTGTTTCTTTAAGCACCGCGCAGTTTTCGCGCATAAGCGAAATGTATGTTTTCCCGCTGTCCGCATCGGCTTTGCTGACCGACTGGAGCGAGTTCAGTTCCGCGATTTTCAGGTCTTTCGCGGAGGTACTGTTTATTATCGTCTGCGCAATTGATTTATCGGAGTTTTCTATCGTGTAGATGTATTTGCAGCCAAGCTCGTCAAGCTTCCGGGCAAGGAAAACGACAGTCTCGAAGCTCGCCTCCGTTTCCGCCGAGCAGCCCACGAACGCCGCGTAGTAATCGAGTCCGTAGTCGTCGGTGAAATAGCGGAACGGGAATCTGTCGCCAAAAACAACAGTCTTTGAGGGAGCCGCGCTTATCACCTCCGCAAACTCACCGTCCAGTGCGTCAAGTTCCGCGGTGTATGCCGTGAGATTAGCCTTGTACTCCTCCGCGTTGACGGGATCGAGTTCGCAGAGACTGCCGGCGATATCCGCGCATATCACTTTCGCGTTCTTCACCGAGAGCCAGACGTGTTCGTCGTATTCCGCTTCTTCGCCGTCCTCTTCGTCTCCTTCTTCTTCGCTCTGCATACCTTCCTTGATCTCCTCGGTCTTTGCGGCGTTCCCCACCGAATCAAGCAGGTTCACGACCTTCATATCCTTGTTTACAGCACCGTCAAGGGCTTCCTGCACCCACTTGTCCGATTCGCCGCCAACATAAACGAACAGGTCACAGCTTGATATCCTGATGATGTCGTCCGTTGTGGGCTGGAAATTGTGCAGGTCTGTCCCGCTGCCCGCAAGGTATGTTATATCAGCGTTATCCGCTTTGCTGCCAAGTATCTGTTTTACCCAGTCGTACTCCGGGAAAACAGTGCATACTATACTGATCCTTTCGGTACCCGCCGGATCCGCGCCTGCGGTAACAGCGGGCGCAGCGCTGCTGTTTGCGCAGCCGGAAACTGCGGTGACCGCGGAAATGACAAGTGCCGCCGCTTTTATCTTATTGTTTATAAACATATTTTCATCCTCCGTGAACTGTGATATTTCCGAAACTTTCTTACCTGCTGCATTTCATTTCTAATTGCGAAGCTCGGTTTTCAGAGATATCAGAGTCACGCAGCGGAGCAAGCGCACCGTGCAGACTGCCGCCGCCGCAGCAGATATGGCAGCCGCAGGCGCTGACGCGGAAAGACTCCCGTTCGCCGCCGTGTCCGTATGAAGAGCCTGAATACAGGCATCTATCATACGGCAGACCGCACAGCTGTCATCGTGGGAACACTCATGCTCCGCACTTACCGATATAAACAGGAACGAGACGAACAGTGCCAGCGTCACCAGAAGCACTGCTGCCAGCGACAGCATACGTCTTTTATCCGCGCACATAAAAGCCCGCCCCTTTCTGCGAATTTGATAACGATTTTTAATTTCGTCATTCATTATAGCAGAAAGGGGGTATGCTTGTCAAGAGATAACAGTTATTTTATGCAATTTTCACTGTTTTATCAACTGTCAGACTTGCTGAGCCGTCAGAAGCGAATGAACGATATCACGTTTTTCATACAGAACGCAGCCGCCCTCATGCTCAGCCGACAGCAGTTCACCGCTGCGCAGAGCGCGGAACAGTCCCGACTGCATAGCTTCTCTCAGCGATGTGTCACGCACATTGATGTCGGAGAACGGCGAGAACGGACAAGGCTCCGCTCCGCCCTGTGAGTTGATGTGGAAGAAAGCGCGTCCTGCCGCGAAACAGCCGCCGGATTCCTTTTCGTCTCCGGGGAACGCGAGGAACATATTCTCCGTGTATTCTCTCCGCAGCTTTGCGATGCCGTTCATCAGCTTCTCCCGCTCAGCGTCCGAGGGAGCCAGATGTGCGGATTCCTCCGTAACCGGAACATACTCCACATATATCACAAGCTTGCAGCCGCGGGTCACAAGATCGTTTATGAAGCTATCGGAAAGCACGGAATCTATATTCTCGGTCGTTACGGTGACCGACGCGCCGAAAATAAGGTGACGCTTCCTGAATTCTTCCATATTTGCGATAAGCCGGTCATAGATCCCCTCACCGCGTCTGCTGTCGGTTGCGTTCCTGTCTCCCTCTATGCTCATCACCGGAATGAGATTGCGGCATTCGTCGAACATCCCGAACGACTTCTCACCGATAAACGTGCCGTTGGTGAACACCGGGAAAATGATATCCTGCATCTTCCCCGCAGTTTCGATAACGTCACTGCGCAGTGTAGGCTCCCCGCCCGCAAGGATTATGTAGCTTATACCGAGGTCACGGGCTTCTCTGAACACCTTTCCCCACTCGTCACCGGTGAGCTGCTTCACAGGCTCGGTGTCAACCGTTGCTTCGTTGCAGCGGGAATAGCAGCCCGCGCAGTGCAGATTGCAGCTGCTCGTTATGCTTGCGATAAGGAATGACGGGATATGCTCTCCCGCCTTTTCAAGTTCCATTCTGCGTTTCGAGGCTTTCTTTGCTGCAGCCGCGAATTTCAGCATGAACGCGCTTTCCTTCGGGTCTTTCAGAACTGCGCGAAGAGATTCGGAAACGATGTTCTCTACTCCCCGCGCAAGGTATTCCTGTAATTCGATGCTTTCTATCATGGCGCGCCTCCGTTATCGTTTAGTCCTATTAAATCAAGTTCAATCAATTATAGCATATTCACCGCAGTATGTCAACACATTTCACTCCGATTTCACATTTTCCGCTTTTCCGGAGCGGCGAGCAATTACAAGCCGTATCACAAAAGCCGCTGCCGCTCCGCAGCACACTCCCGCAAAGTCCAGCCACACGTCCTGTATCATAGCTCCCCTGCCGGAGAAAACCTGTATAGTCTCGTCGATAAAGCCGATGAAGAAGCCGATCACAAGCGGCAGCACACCAAGTTCCAGCTTAGTCCGTATATCCTGCGCCGCGAAAACGCGCGGATAAATATAAAGACCGAGCAGCAGCCCCGCAGCGCCGTGTTCCGCAAAATGCGCAAGCTTTCTAACAAAGATGTCGGTAAGAGTCACGGGAATTTGAAAAAAGTCAAGCACAGCCTGCAATACCTGCATAACGCTCATGCTTTCCTCTGCCGAGTTTGTCAGCGGAACCAGAGAATGTCCCCAGATAAACAGAACCGTGACCGCTGTAAGAACGAAAAATGTCCTGCGTTTCATCGGCTTTCCTTTCAATGAATAAGTTATGGAACCGCTGATTAAATCGACATCAGAAATATCAATGTTGATATTATACGCCTTTCACGGTGTCGATTCTTGGGTAAAAGCGATTTAATCAGCGGTTCCTTTTCATTATATCACAGTCCTGCCGAAAAATCAAGCAAAACCGCAGTTCCCGGCAAACAGCACGGAAACTGCGGGATAAGACGTTTACAGTGACGCGATGTACTTCACCGCTTCTGTAGCCGCAACAGCACCGTCCGCCGCAGCGGTGACAAGCTGACGCACATTTTTGGTACGGTTGTCGCCTGCCGCGTAGATACCGGGAACATTGGTGATACAGTCCTCACCTGCCGAAACATAGCCCGCTTCATCAAGCTTTATGAGCTTTGCGAAGTTCTGATTTTCCGGAATACGTCCGACTGCAACAAACAGTCCGTTCAGTTCGATCGTGCTTACTTCGCCGTTCTTGTCCGTAACTTCTATGCTTGTCAGCCGCTTGTCCGCGTTCAGCTTCGTGACCGTGCTGTTGTAGATGAACTTCACGTTCTCACGCTGTTTCAGCGCATTGACAGTTGCTTCGTCGCCTCTGAACGCGTCACGGCGGTGTATCAGATAAACTGTCTCCGCAAGATCGGCAAGGTAGAGCGCGTCTTCCAGCGCGGTATTACCTCCGCCTACCACTGCCACTGTCTTATTGCGGTAGAACGCGCCGTCGCAGGTCGCACAGTACGACACGCCGCGCCCCACAAGAGCTTCCTCCTCCGGAAGTCCCAGCTTTCGGTTCTCGGAACCGGTAGCGATTATCACCGCCTTGCAGGTGTAGCTGTTATCAGTGGTAACAACGGTCTTTTCGGTGCCGCTGTCCAGTATCTCAACAGCTTTCTCGAACACGAACTCCGCGCCGAGAGCCTGTGCCTGCTCATAGACCTTGTTGGCAAACTCGAAGCCGGAGATGTGCGCGGCAACGGGGTAGTTTTCGATGTCGGGAGTGTTTATGATCTGACCGCCGTAGCTCAGTGCTTCAAGCACCAGCACGGACTTTGACGCGCGGCGTGCGTAAATTGCGGCGGTAAGTCCCGCGGGACCCGCACCGATTATGATTATATCGTACATATTATGCCCTTTCTTTCGATGAGTATGCTCCCCGCCGCAAACGGGGAGATCCGGTCTTACGGGATAAGCTTGATTATCTCAGGCTTGGGCTTGAGACCTACGCTTCTCTTTACTTCCTTGCCGTCCTTGAACACAACAAGGCACGGTATCGAGGACACGTTGTACTCATAAGCGAGATCGTCCTGCTCGTCAATGTTGATCGAAACGAACTTCACGTCGTCGCGCTCGGAAGCGAGCTGATCTATGGTTGGTTTGAGCATCTGGCAGGGACCGCACCAATCCGCGTTGAAATCCGCAATAACGGGCTTGTCGGACTTCAATACTTCATTTTCAAATGTTTCCTTTGTTACTTCTGTAATGTTCATGGTCTGAACCTCCCTCATTATTCCTTTGATACATTAGCAATCACCTTTGCTGTCAGCAGATACATGGTTCTTGCTTCTTCCTCGCTCAGTCCGATATAACCGCACATACGGTCATGTATCGGCAGAGCGGCGCTTTTCAGCGCTTCCCCGGTCTCGGTAAGGGTTATCGACAGGTTTCTTTCGTCGGCTGCGGAGCGTTCGCGCCGCACATAACCCTTTGCTTCCAGTTTTTTGAGGATCGGGGTCAGTGTGCTGGGATCAAGCATAAGCGTTTTTCCCAGCTCCTTTACATTCGAGCTGTGCATTTCCCAGAAGTACATCATCACGATATACTGCGTATAGGTCAGATCCAGTTCATCGAGCAGCATTCCGTACTTCCGGGTTATTTCCTTTGCACACAGGTAGATAGGAAAGCAAAGCTGATTTTTCAGCCTCAGTTCCTCACAAGCTTCCGTCATAACAGCGCCGCGATATCCGCGTCCATATCTTCCGGCTTGAATGTGGGGTCATAGCGTTTTACCACATTACCCTCCTTATCAACGAGGAACTTTGTGAAATTCCACTTGATATCGTTAGGCTTCTTGCAGGTCGAGCTGATAGCCGCGATGCTCTTCATCGCAGCCTTGTTTTTGAGTCCGTGTATCTCTTCTGTGGGCTGCTGTTCCTTGATATATGTGTAAAGCGGAAGCTCGTTCTCGCCGTTTACATCTATCTTGGACATCTGCTCGAACTGAGTCTGATACTTGCCGGTGCAGAACGCGTGTATCTCATCGTCGGTGCCGGGAGCCTGATGTCCGAACTGGTTGCAGGGGAAGTCGAGGACTTCAAAGCCCTTGTCATGGTATTTCTCATACAGCTTTTCGATACCCTCATACTGCGGAGTGAAACCGCAGCCGGTAGCCGTGTTGACGATAAGGGAAACCTTTCCCTTGTATTCCGCGAGATCGAGTTCTTCACCTTTTCTTGTTTTTACTTTGAAATCATAAGCCGACATGGTAATATCCTCCTGTAATGTTGATTTGATCGGTTTGCCGGAGCGGACAGAAATATTATATTCGGTTCTCTCCGCTTTATTATTTTGTTTACAAATCGATTATATCAAATTAAATTGCGTTTGTCAATACTTTTTCAAAAAATTTTTGAAAAAAATATGAGCAGACTCCCGCCTGCTCATTTATAATCCATACACAGATAAGACTGTCGGCTCAATTCTCCCCGCCGCCGTCCGGTCCGCTGTCATCGTCGGTTATGCCGTCAGCGCGCGCTATCGCGGGCTGCGGTTCCGAATCCGGCATCAGGTGACGCTGTATGACTGCCATGATCTCATCAAGGCGCTGACCTCCGATACCGCGGATATGGCTTAGATCCTCACGGAGTCTTGCAAGATCGACACTGCTCCCGACGGAGCTGCTCTCGGTTTTCAGCTTGCCGTAAAGATTTTCGTAGGTATGTATGACAAAATCGCCGCGCTCGTCATTGCTAAGCTCTTTGATCGTTTCATACACATTTTTGGTAAAGTTTTCGTAGAAATCAGAGCCTTGCTTTGCCATATCATCACCCCGTTTTATTTATTAATGTCTGCTCATCAGCCAACAAATGGCTTCATAGCGCAGCTTGAAGCCATTTGTTGGCTGCAAAAGTGCAAGGAAAATTTTTATATTTTAGGATTTTCCTTGCACTTTTGTTCGTCCGAAGGACGAAATGAGCTTGACATCAAGGAATGTGTCCGTTGTTTAAATGCACCGCAGGCGCATTTAAACAAC
>JAGAWN010000127.1 GCA_017941355.1 Ruminiclostridium sp.
ATGTCAAGCTCATTTCGTCCTTCGGACGAACAAAAGTGCAAGGAAAATTTTAAAAATGGGGAATTTTCCTTGCACTTTTGCAACCGTGAAAAGCCTTCAAGCTGCGCTATGAAGACTTTTCGCGGTTGATGAGCAGACATTAATATAATTTATACGGCTGAAAGGGGGAACGATGAATGGCGGATGCCAAAGAGATAATAGAATCCGTTATGAAAGCGTCATTCACCGACAAGGTGTACGGTGACGTTCCCCTGCTGCGGGTGGCGTCGGAGCTGCCGAAGCCGGAACGTCCGGCTGAACCGGACAGAGTGATGCTTATGAAGCAGATGTCCTACTCCGACGACAGTATCGGGAAATCCAGAGAACAGATATTCTGCGAACAGGGCGAGTTCATGGCGGACTACGAAGATGACCGCGAATACACCGGAGACTTCACCATGTTTTATCCCTCCTATTCCGCAATGACGGCGGAGCAGCTTCACGGCTACTTCACATGGAGGACTGCCGTCAGAAAGGGAGAATACCGGAAAGCCCCGATGCCGTTCGTGCTTGTTTATGTGTATGAGATACTCAACGGCATCGGCATAAGCGATCCCGAGGACGGTTACCGCAGGCTCGACGCCGTTATAGAAAAGTATGGGAATTCCGATGTATATAACGGAAAGCTGAAACGTTGGAAGCATGATTATGTGATCTTCAACCGTTTGTCTCCCGCATATCTTTCGGAGAGCAGCGACGACAGCCTGCCGGTAATGAAGAACTGCGCGGAATACGATGACGAAAAGCTGTTCGCGGCACTGGCGAAGCTGTCGCGCTACGACATTGCCGGATCCACGTTCTGCAAGGCGCAGCCCGACAAACTCCGCACTGTCGTCTGCTCGGCATTCAGAAAGCTGTCGGAGCGCAGCAAAACTCCGCTGTACCTGCAAATGGGCGGGCGCAGACTGCGTCACAACTACTATATGTTCGGCTCTGCGCTGTTCTGGGACAAGCCCACGAGCGAAAGCTTCGACTATGAGGTGAACGAGCTGTACAGATACGAATGCAGGCGCGGCGTGTGGTATGTTGACAAGACGATCGTCAGCAGCGGCGGGAACGAGAAACTGGGGGATTTCCTGCGCGCTGTTGACGGTATCATGCGCAGTGAGTATGGCTTTCGCTTCAGACTCGGAGTCAAAGCCGTTTCAGACGAACAAAGAGCCTGCATAAACGAGAGCATTGCGGAACTGCGCGAATCGGAAAAACGCGCGCAGACCGCGAAGATCGAGATAGATGTCAGCAAGCTCGGCGGGATAAGAAAGGCTGCCGATATCACCCGCGGCAAGCTGATAGTTGACGATGATGAGGAATTGCAGCCGGAACCGCCGGTCACGGAAGCCGAGCCGGAGGAGACTCCCGCTCCGGAAGAAGTGTCCGGCGCTGCGGACGAAACTCCGCTGGACAGCGGGGAGTACGGGTTCCTGCGCTGTCTGCTGTACGGCGGGGATATAAACGCTGCCGCAAAGGCTGCGGGGACGATGCCGTCACTGCTTGCGGACGCCGTGAACGAGAAGCTGTTCGATATCTTCGGGGACACGGTGCTGGAGATAGGCGGCGGGGAACCGAGAGTCATCGGAGATTACGAGGACGAACTGAAAGAACTGATACACAGGTAAGGAGACTGCGGAATGAACGTGTTTGAGAGATACGCGCCGTTTGTGCGGGATTTTATATACCGGAACAACTGGGAGTCCCTGCGGGCGATACAGGCTGCGGCGGGTGACGCGATATTCGGTACGGAGGAGAATGTGCTGCTGTCCGCTTCCACAGCCTCCGGCAAGACCGAAGCGGCGTTCTTTCCCATTCTCACGCTGTTCTCCGAGGACCCGCCGCGGTCGGTGGGCGCGATATACATAGGTCCGCTGAAAGCGCTGATAAACGATCAGTTCCTGCGGCTGAACGAACTGTGCGCGGAGGCAGATATACCCGTCTGGCACTGGCACGGCGATGTTTCGCAGTCCCACAAGGACAAGATGATGAAGCACCCGTCCGGGGTATTGCAGATAACTCCGGAATCCCTCGAAGCTATGCTTATACGCAAACATTCCGCGATACCGAAGCTGTTCGGTGATCTGCGGTTCATAGTGATAGACGAGGTACATTCGCTCATGCGCGGAGACAGGGGAGGGCAGACCCTCTGCCTTATCGAGCGGCTGTCGAAGCTTGCGGGGGTAAATCCGCGCCGTATCGGACTTTCCGCGACTATCGGGGATCTCGAAGCGGCGGGGGAGTTCCTCGCGGCAGGCTCCGGGCGCGGGACGGTCATTCCGCGAATCGAAGCGAAAGGCACGAAATGGCGGATTTCAATGGAGCATTTCTACATTTCCGACGTGCAGGCTGCCGACGGCAAGGAGACAGACGCGCTGCCGGAACTGGAACGCGCCACCGACTCAGCGCCGAAGAACGCGGATCCCGGTATGGGCTACATATTTGAACACACATTGGGCAAAAAGTGCCTTATATTCGTTAATTCCCGCGAGGAGTGTGAGGCTGTAACGACAACGCTGCGCTCCTACTGCGAAGCGAATAACGAACGTGACAGGTTCCTTATCCACCACGGCAACCTTTCCGCGTCATACCGCGAGACTGCCGAGGCTGCAATGAAAGACGAGGACGTGTACATGACGACGGTAACTACCGCGACTCTCGAACTCGGCATAGATATCGGCAGGCTTGAGCGGGCGTTCCAGATTGACGCGCCGTTCACGGTATCGTCTTTTTTGCAGCGCATGGGACGGACCGGACGGCGGGAGCTGCCGCCGGAGATGTGGTTCGTGATGCGTGAGGAGATGCCGGAACCCCGGACTATGCTGCCGGAGACCGTGCCGTGGAAGCTGCTGCAGGGGATAGCGCTGGTGCAGACATATCTTGAGGAACGCTGGGTGGAGCCGCCCCGTCTGGGCAAATACCCCTACAGCCTGCTTTACCACCAGACCATGAGCACGCTCGCGTCCTGCGGTGAACTTACTCCGGCGCAGCTTGCCAAACGCGTTCTCACTCTGCGGTATTTCGCCAATATCACGCAGGAGGATTACAAAGTCCTGCTGCGTCACCTGATAGATACAGACCACATTCAGCGCACCGACGAGGGAGGGCTGATAGTGGGGCTTACGGGGGAGCGGATAGTCAATTCATTCCGCTTCTACGCGGTTTTTCAGGAGAATGAGGAATACACGGTGCGCTGTGAGTCGCAGGAACTGGGAACCATAGTTCAGCCGCCTCCCGTCGGTGACAAGATAGCGATAGCCGGTCATGTGTGGATAGTCACGGAGGTGGATCACAAGCGGCATCTCGTGTACTGCGAGCAGGTAAAGGGAAAAGTCCCCGCATATTTCGGGGAATGTCCCGGCGATATCAACACGAAGATACTTCTGCGTATGCGGCAGGCTCTGCGGGAGGATATGAACTACCCCTATCTGATGAAGAACGCGGTGCAGCGGCTCGCGGAAGCGAGGGCATCTGCGAGAACGGCGGGAGTCACCGAACTGCCGCTCATAAACCTCGGCGGTTCCGTGTGGGCGCTGTTCCCGTGGCTGGGGACTTACGCGTTTCTTGCTCTGGAACGGTTCCTGAAACTGCGCTGCGCCCCACGGCTCGGACTTAAAGGACTTGACCCGTTCCGCCCGTATTTCATGCAGTTCAGCATGAAAGCCGGAGCGCGGGAGTTCTTTGAGGTGCTTGCCGATGAAGCGCGAAAGCCGCTTGACCCAATGGAACTTGTGTATGAGGACGAGGTTCCGGTTTTTGAGAAGTATGACGAGTTCGTACCGGACGAGCTTGTGAGGAAAGGCTTCGCTTACGGTGTACTCGGGACTGACGAGATGAAAGCAAGGGTGCTTGACTGGGCGGAGCTGATATGAAACGGCGGAGCCGCCGAAAAAGAATGCCGTATGACCGGGGGAAATGACCGCTGCCGGAGACGGCAATTACAGATACGCGCTTGCCGGGTGAACGGAATATTCCGTACCCGCGGCTGAGATCGAGAAAGGAAGATAAGCATGAAGATACCAAAGCGCATAGCTTCGGCAGTTATAAACTCGCTGAAAGGCGGAGTCGTGCCGAGAACGGGGCTGCCCTATATCACGGTGGGGCGTGAAACGGAGATAGACGCGCTGCTGCATGACGTGGATATCATCGCGGACGGCGGTGCGTCATTCAGGTTCATCGTAGGCAAATACGGCAGCGGCAAGAGCTTTCTGCTGCAAACCATACGCGCTCACGTCATGGACAGGAATTTCGTGGCGGTAGATGCGGATCTGTCGCCGGAGCGGCGTTTGCAGGGTACAAAAGGGCAGGGACTTGCTACATACAAGGAACTGATACGCAATATGTCAACGAAAACCTGTCCGGACGGCGGAGCGCTCACTCTGATACTTGACAGGTGGATAAGCGGGGTGCAGTCGGGAGTTGCTTCCGAAAGCGGTATTTCTCCCGATTCTCCGGATTTTGAGAAAGCCGTCGAGCGGAAGATCTTCGAGGTGATAAACTCGCTGAGCGAAATGGTACACGGCTTCGATTTCGCAAAGCTGCTCACCGTGTATTACCGCGCTTGCGTGGACGGCAATGACGAGAACAAGGCGAAAGTCGCAAAATGGTTCCGGGGTGAGTATGCCACAAAGACCGAGGCGAAGAACGAACTCGGCGTGAATATCGTCATAACCGACGATGACTGGTACGAGTACATAAAGCTGTTCGCGGCATTTCTGAAAATGGCGGGCTACAGCGGGCTTCTCGTGCTTATCGACGAGCTTGTGAACATCTACAAGATACCCAACGCGATAACCCGGCAGTACAACTATGAGAAGATACTTACGATGTACAATGACACGCTGCAGGGCAAGGCAAAGCACCTCGGCATCATCATGGGCGGCACTCCGCAGTGCATCGAGGACACGCGGCGGGGAGTATATAGCTACGAGGCTCTGCGTTCGAGACTCGCGGAGGGACGCTTCGGGCGCGAGGGTCTGAAAGATATGCTTGCGCCGGTGATACACCTGTCACCGCTGACTTATGAGGAAATGCTGGTGCTGACCGAGAAGCTTGCGGACATTCACGCGCAGCTTTTCGGCTATGAGCAGAGGATAACGCAGGACGACATGATCGTGTTCATAAAGACGGAATTCGGACGGATAGGCGCGGATTCCCACATCACGCCCCGCGAGGTGATACGCGACTTTATCGAACTGCTGGATATCATTTATCAGAATCCGGAACTTGACATTCCGGAGTTTATCTCTTCCGGCGGTATCAGCTATTCAAAGTCGGCAGCCGGAAGTGACGATGATGAGGACGCGGGAGATTTTGCGGAATTCGAGATCTGATGGAGGTGCGCTATGCCGGCAGTGATAACGAAAAACAGCGGCAATGCCGTCGGGTGTGACAGCAGGGAAGTATTTGAAGATCTGATAAGAGCGGCGGAAGCGCGCGGGGAAGAGCGGATATGCGTTCTGCCTGTGCAGCCGTTTACTCTGCGGGAAGCGCTGAGAGCCGCTGCGGAAACGGATATAACGGCGGAGCTTGCCGCCGGGGAGCCGCCCGATATGCTGAGATATGCCGCTTTACGCGAACATATCGACAGGATCTACAGCGAAGATATAATGTATACAATGCACGCGGCATTGGCGAGCAGTGCTTCTGATGACAGAATGTCGGCTCCCGAAAAGCCGGGTTCTAAGCATAAAAGCCTGCTCGGATTTTTTATGGGAGCCGGACGTAAGGAAGCGGGAGCCATAGATGCCGATGAAGCCTGCGGAGCCGCTCTGCGTGAAGAACCGGCGCTTATGCGCGCGGCGGCTGTTCCGCCCGGACTTGACAAGGCGCTGGGCTGCATCGACGAGAGCTTTGCGCAGATGCTGTTCCGCAAGATCGACGAGCGGGGAATGACTGACGCGCAGTGCTACAAGAAAGCCAACGTTGACCGGAAGCTGTTCTCGAAGATACGCGGAGATCTGAACTACCACCCGAAAAAGACTACGGCGATAGCGTTCGCGATAGCGCTGGAACTTGATCTTGAAGAAACACGGGAGATGCTGAAAAAGGCGGGGTTCGCCCTTTCGCACAGCAGCAAGTTCGACATTATAGTGGAGTATTACATAGAGAACGGTATCTATGATGTTTTCGAGATAAACGAGGCGCTGTTCGCGTTTGACCAGTCGCTCATAGGCGCGTGAAAAATGTCGCTTCAAAAGCGACCTTTTACCTGCGGGAATGTGGTATTATACAGTTACAGGGACAGAAAGCCCACAAAACCACTAAAGATTTCCGGAGGTACTTACTATGAAAAAGAATGTCATCAACGAAACAGAGAAGAGAACAGGCAACGGCATCACAGAACTGGTGTTCATACTCGACAAGAGCGGTTCCATGAGCGGACTGGAAGCCGACACGATCGGCGGCTTCAACTCGATGATCGCCAAGCAGCGCAAGGAGCCGGGCAAGGTGTATGTATCGACCGTGCTGTTCAGCGACAGCAGCACCGTTGTCCATGACCGCGCCGATATTTCGGAGATCAGGGATATGACAGAAAACGACTATACGCCCTGCGGCTGCACCGCGCTTCTCGACGCCATAGGCGACAGCGTGAAGCATATCCGCAATATCCACAAGTACGCGCGCCCCGAGGACGTTCCGGAGCATACGATGTTCATAATCACTACGGACGGCATGGAGAACGCGAGTCACCGCTACGACTACGACAAGGTGAAGAAGCTCATAGAGAAGCGCAAGGAGAAGAACGGCTGGGAATTCCTGTTTATCGGCGCGAACATAGACGCTGTTTCGGTAGCGTCGAAAGTCGGTATCAGCAGGGAGCGCACCGCCAACTACCGCGCGGATTCCAGAGGTACGAAGAAAGTGTTCGAGGCGCTGTGCGCACCGATAAGAGATATGCGCTGCGGCTGTGCGCCGTCGGGAGAATGGGCAGAAGAGCTGGAAGCGGATCTTGCCTCCCGGTAATATGATTTGACAGCGAAACATTTTCAATATGTAGGGGCGCGGAGTGATCCGCGTCCTTTATTTTGAGCCGGAAAACTGTCGGACAGCTTATTATACAAGAAAATTGCTGCTTTTTTGTGTAATTGGTACAAATTCAGGATAAATTTTTTATATATTTATTAAAATTGGGACTTGATTATTGTTTAACAATATGTTATAATGTCAAAAATAACAAAAGAAACGGTACCAACCGTTCAAAAAGTGAACCGGATCCTGCTCCGATCTTATGAGCATGAACCGGGACAGGCAGAACAAAAGACCGGCAATGCGGGGAGACCCGGATAATTGCCGCAAGCCTTGAACACAAGGAGGCACCTATGGAATTTACTGGAACAACGAAAGATATCGGCACAAACTATGACCGCAGCGTAACGTTCGGCAGTGCCGGAACAAAGCAGTCCGGTGAAAACGGCGATAACATAAGATTCGGAGATGTGCTGCGCGATGCCGCGGCAGAGAACACAGACGGGAATAACTCGAATGTCCCGTTTCACAGTTCATTCTCCGCGGGTGCGGCGGTTGAGCGTCTCGGCGCGATGTCGCAGATAAAGGACGCTCTTTTTGACGAGGAGTTCGGCTCCGGCGAAACCGAGGATCTTGACGCGGATATCAGCTTCGACGAGATACAGGATCTTGATGTGATGACGGACATAGCTGCTGCCGAAAAGCCGCAGGAAGATGATACCGAAGAGGACGGGCTGTTCCTTGACAGCAGCATTTTCTCCGAGGATTTCATTCCCGCGGAAGAAATGCTTGCTTTCGGTACGTTTGAGGACGTTATCTGATCGGTAAACTCGTACCCTGTGCGGCAGATGCCGTGCGGGGTACTTTTTTTATAAAATGCTCCCGCGGCTATTGCTTTTATTGCCGGAATATGTTAAAATAGATTCATAATAAAATAACGGAGGTGCCGCACTATGAGCAAGTACATGAAACTTTGGGATTATTTACGGGACAGCTGCATGAGTACCAAAACGCTCACATTCGATGAGATCTATCGGATATGCGGCTGCGACGTGGATAATTCGTTTATGATCTGCAAAAAAGAGCTTGAGAATTACGGACTTTGCGTTATGAAAGTTGATCTTCGCAGCAGAACCGTTTCTTTTGCCCGAAACGCGGAAAAAAAGAGAAGATGAGGGGTAAACCGAAATGAACATCAATGAACTGAAATCGAAGATCGGATCCGGCGAGCTTGACGAAAAGCTTGCGGAACTGTACGGCGCGGAAGCTGTCGCTGCTCAGAAAGACAGATACCTTGACGCGTGCGGCAAATTTGCCGCGGAATTCCCGCAGGCGGGTGAAGTCAGCCTGTTTTCGGCTCCCGGACGCACCGAGATATGCGGGAACCATACCGATCATCAGCACGGCTGCGTGCTTGCGGCAGCGGTGGATCTCGATGTCATCGCGATAGTTTCGTTCAATGACAGCAGCGTTATCCGTGTGAAGTCCGCGGGTTACGACATGGACACTGTCGATATAAGCAGTCTCGATCCGAAAGAGGGCGAAAAGGGAAGTGCTGCGCTTATACGCGGCGTGGCTGCGGGATTCCCCAAGCGCGGACTCAGAGCGGGAGGCTTCGACGCGTACACGACATCGAACGTTCTCAGCGGCAGCGGGCTTTCTTCTTCCGCTGCGTTTGAGGTTCTTATCGGTACGATAATTGACCGTCATTACAATGACGGCAAGGCGGGAGCGGTCGAGATCGCAAAAATGGGTCAGTACGCCGAAAACGAGTATTTCGGCAAAAAGAGCGGACTTATGGATCAGACCGTCTGCGCAGTCGGAAGCGCGGTTTTCATCGACTTCAAGGACACATCTGCGCCGGAAGTTACTTCGACAGCGTTTGATCTGGACAAGCACGGCTACTCGCTGTTCATTACCGACACCAAGGGCAGCCATGCCGATCTTTCAGACGACTACTCGGCAGTTCCGTCGGAGATGTTCGAGGTGGCAAAGCAGCTCGGCAAGGAGTATCTTCGCGCCTGCGACGAGGATGAGTTTTACGGAAAGATACCGGAACTCCGCAAGACCTGCTCCGATCGTGCTATCCTGCGCGCCGGTCACTTCTTTACCGAAAACAAGCGCGCGAGTATCGCGGCAAAGGCGATAGAAAGCGGAGCCATAGCACACTTCCTCGACATAATCAAAAAGTCCGGACGTTCTTCCGCAATGTGGCTCCAGAACCTTTATTCCACCAAAAAGCCGTTTGAACAGGGTATCACTCTTGCTCTTGCCATGAGCGAAAAGACCCTCAAGGGTGCGGGTGCGTACCGCGTACACGGCGGCGGTTTTGCGGGAACTATCCAGGCTTTTGTTCCCAACGAGCTTGCCGACAACTATGCAAAAACGATGGATTCCCTGTTCGGTGAGGGAAGCTGCCATAAGCTTCGTATCCGCAACTGCGGCGGAATACAGATAATATAAAAGACGGCAGTTCATTTCTGAACTGCCGCTGTATCCGATATCAATTTCCGCCGTCACAGCTTGCTGTTGAACAGGGAACCGCTCATTGCCGAGGTATAGCGGGAGAGCGTGGCTGCTGAGTAGGTGTCCGCGCTCATCTTCGACAACTGCTGAATACTGTCTGTCTCTTCCTTGATATGAGCGGCAAAAGAGGCTCTCTTCGCAAATATGCCTTTGAGGTCATCGACATCGGAACTCATGAACCGCTCCTTGTCAACGGTGAGTTCGCCGTTTTTGTTCACACTCATTCCCGCCTTGTCAAGCGAACGTCCGTAGATGTCGGCAACCTTTGAAATGTAGTTCGCCTTGTTCGATACCCGGCTGTTGGAGGAGTTCCTGATCGACGCGTAGGTGTTATTGTAGCTTTCAGCGAATTTCACCGCTGCGTCATACGCCTTGCCGAAGTCAAATTCGTCCTCCCCGAACAGCTCAGCGAATGTGTCCGTGCTGTCCTCCATGCCGGAAATGCCGGTGTTGAACTTGCTGGCGGAGTTTTTGGACGAAGCAGCCTTGTTCGCGGAATACTTCGAGAGGGTGCGGGTGTGTCTGGTTTCCGTTTCTTCGGTGTTTTCGCTTTCGTTAAGATCGTCAAGCTGATTCTTTGTTTCCTGCAAATACTGCTTGAACTGCGAATTGCCAAGCTTGTAGGTGTTGCGGCGTCCTGCGGAACTGCGCTTGAAACCGCCGGCTCTGCCCATGTAACGGCTAACTGCGGAACGATGGATAGTGAAATTTCTCATTTTCTTTTCCTCTTTTCAGGGAACCGCTGATTGAATCTCTTATACAAAAATCAATACCGTGAAATTAATATTGAGATCTCTAATGTAGATTCAATCAGCGATTCCTAAAATAGCTGCATAAAATACACTTTGAAATTATATCGGTTCCGGGAGTGACAAAATTAAGCGTTTTTGCAGCTGCTTTACCGGGTTTGACACAAAAAACGTCGGATTGCACAAAAAGACGGCTGCTGAAAAATAAAATTTGACATAATTTACAAATGATCGCATAAACAGAAATTTTTTCGGAAAATGCTGTCACTTTTTTGCTCCTTGCGGAGTTTTATATATAGAAAGGCAAGTGGAGAGCCACTTATTATTTATAAAATAGGGAGGTCAAAAATGAAAAAGTTAAGATCATTGTCAATTACTGCGGCAGTTCTTGCCGCGGCAACCCTCATGTCAACCGCAAGCTATGCCGAGGGCTTCTTCCCGCAGCTCGCGGAGATCGTGAATAATCCCGAAGCGTCGCAGAACACCTATGTTACCCCGATGACAAACAGCACCGCTTCCGCAAAGTACAAGAAATTTACGGCTGCGAAGCCCAAAGTGACTGCGGTATCCGACTGGTACGGCAGAGAGCTTGTGTGGAATCCTGTTGACAACGCACTGCTCTATTACGTTTATAAAAAGGGCAGCACGGGCTATTCGCTGTGCGGCAAGACGAGCGATACCTCGTTTTATACAGATGAGGACGGTTTCTATTATGTTCGCGCGGTGACTTACAACTACAACGACAAGCGCGTTTTCAGCAAGCGCTCCGACGTTGTGAAAATGGAATATTATTACGAATATGATTATTCGACCGATGATGTCGATTATGCTATGCCGGAGACTGTGAACAGTACAGCGGAATACGCGGAAGAGGACGGCGGAGTTTATGAAGAAGCGGGCTACTGGGGCGATGATGAAGTGTGGCTGGACGACTCGGATCACGTTTATCCCGAAGATGCGCTGACCGGTGAGGAATACTCGCACTACGACGTTGACGGATTCAAGAAAGCTGCACAGACTCCGCTTTCCACATTCTCAACCGATGTAGATACCGCTTCCTACGCGAACATACGCAGACTTGCGACTGACGGCTACTACATTCCCGAGGACGCGGTGCGTATCGAGGAAATGCTCAACTACTTCGACTACAACTACAAGCGTCCGAGCAAGAGCAGTTTCAACGTTACCTACGAATACAGCGACTGCCCGTGGAACAAGGACGCGCGGCTTCTGTACATGGGCATACAGGCGAAGGACACAGCGACCGAACCGAACAACAACTATGTGTTCCTCATTGATGTCAGCGGCTCGATGTACTCCAAGGATAAGCTCCCGCTGGTGCAGGAAGCGCTGAAAAAGTTTGCGAACGAAATGACATCAAAAGACCGTATCTCGATCGTGACCTATTCCGGTATGGAGAAGGTCGTTGTAGCGGGTGCGCGCGGAAATATGAAGAACTGCATCTCCGACCTTGCGGACAGCCTCATTGCGGACGGCGTTACGAACGGTGAGCGCGGTATCACAATGGCGTATGAGATCGCGGCAAAATACTATATGAAGAACGGCAACAACCGTGTTATCATGGCTACCGACGGCGATCTGAACGTAGGCATCACCGACAAGGGCAGCCTGTCCGAGTTCATTTCGGAGAAGCGCGATACCGGCGTGTATCTGACTATCCTCGGCTTCGGCACCGGCAACCTCAAGGACGACAAGCTTGAAACTCTCGCAAAGGACGGAAACGGCAACTACCACTACATAGACTGCGCTGCGGAGGCGACAAAGGTACTGGTTGACGAGCGCAGAAAGACGATGATAACGGTTGCGGACGATGTGAAGATACAGGTCGAGTTCAATCCGAACATAGTTGACAGCTACAAGCTGATAGGCTACGACGGACGCAAGCTTGCAAACGAAGACTTTACCGACGACAAGAAAGACGCTGCCGATATGGGCGCGGGACAGAGCGTGACAGTTATGTATGAGATCATACCCGCGAAGAGCAGCAGCGGTTCTTCTCTTATCTACCAGACTTCCGGCAATAACAAGACGGATATCTGCACAGTCAAGATCAACTATAAGGAACCCGGCAAGACGAAGTCCTCAACAGCAAGCCTTGCTCTGAAAGCGGCGAATTACTGCAAATACTCAAAAACGGGTATCCGCTTTAAGTTCGCGGCGTGCGTTGCGGAAACCGCAATGGCACTGCGCGGTGACGAGCAGTACGGCAGCGTGTCTCTCGAAAGCGCTGCGAAGCGTTTCTCCAAGCTTAACGCAAAGGAGCTTGAAACGATCGGCTACAGTGACGATTTCGGAGCATTGCTGGAAATGCTTACAAACCGATAATAAAAGACGGGCGGTTCTTTTACGAACCGTCCGTTCTGTTTGTCAATAAAGCTGTATAGAGTGTTCTTTTTGCAGAGTTACGAATCTCCGTGAAACGGCATGGATCCAGCGTCACGCTGGCGCTGTCCAGCCGCGTAGGCTGGCACTGTCCGCGTAGGACGTCTGTCGAAAAAGTTCCTTTTTCGACAGACTGAACGGACGGTTCTTTTACGAACCGTCCGTTTATGTTATCTGATAGTGTTTTTGAGTGCGCTTCTTGCTTTCTTGACATCTATGATATCGTTGGAGAGCAGCTCCTCGACCTTTGTGAGCATATTATCGACATACTTGTTGGTCATGTCGCGCAGTTCCTTGGTCTGCTCCTGCGCGGCGGCATTGATCTCATTCGCTTTCGCGGTTGCCTGACGGACTATCTCCTGCTGCGCTACAAGAGCGGCGGCGCGCTGCTCGGCTTTTGCGACGATCGCGGCAGCCTCGTTCTTTGCGTTGTTCAGGATAGTCTTGCGGTCATTCACAAGATCGTGCGCCTGCTTGATCTCCCTCGGCATATTCAGCCGTATCTCATCTACAAGCTCCCTCATCTTCTCAACGTCGATAAGAGATTTCTTGTTTGAGAACGGCACGTTCACCGCCTTGTCGAGCATATCGTCCATAAGCTCCAGAATTTCGTCAATGTTCATCTGTGTTATCCTCCTGTTTTCCTGTTATGTCAAGTCTTTTTATGATATCTGTCTTTATAGCTTCCGGAACGAAAGGCGAGATGTCTCCGCCGAATGTCGCTATCTGCTTCACCATGCTCGACGAGAGATATGTGCTTTGGCTGTCAGCGCAGAGAAAAACAGTTTCCGCACGGGGGCAGAGGTGCTTATTGACGTGCGCCATCTGAAATTCGTTCTCGAAGTCCGACATTGCGCGCAGCCCTTTTACTATCACGTCGCAGTCATGCTCCTTGAAATAATCCACGATAAGCCCGCTGCAGCTGTCTATTCTCACATTCGGTATGTCATAGCATACCCGTCTGAGCAGATCGGCGCGCTCGTTGACCGTAAAGCTTGAATGTTTGTTCGGATTCACCGAGATAAGCACGATGACCTGATCGAACATATCGGACGCTCTGCGGATTATTTCGATATGTCCGTTGGTTACCGGGTCAAAGCTTCCCGGATAAATTGCTTTTTTCATAACTGCTCCGTTTCCTCGCTTTCCTCCGGTCTCCGATATACCGTGAGAGCGATCTTTCCGTATTTATACTGTTTTGCGATCTTAAACCCGTTTTCTTCCTCCGGGAGCCTGCATTCCGCTTCATGCTCACATACAATGATCCCGTCCTGAGCCATTATCTGCGTCAGCGCGGGCAGCGAACGTTTTATCAGATCTTTCCCGTAGGGCGGGTCAAGAAACGCTATATCTATTTTGTCCCGTGCAGTGCGCAAAAATGCGGAGTTCGGCATATTTACGACTACCGCGTTTTCTTCAAGCTTTGTGTGCGCGAGGTTTTTCTTCACAACGTCGATCGACGCGCGGGAGCTGTCCACGAAATACGCCTTTTTCGCGCCGCGTGACAGCGCTTCGATGCCAAGCTGCCCCGAACCCGCGAACAGATCAAGCACTACCGCGTCCTCGATGTCGAACTGCACTATGCTGAACATCGACTCCTTTACCGCGTCGGCGGTAGGACGTATTATATCTGTTCCCTCAAGCGAGATAAGCTTTGCGCCCCTCGCTTTTCCCGTAATGACTCTCATAGCTTCTCCTTTGTCAGAATGCGTCCTGCACGAAGATGTACAGCGCTTCCGCCGTTTCTCTGTTTATTTTTGCAGTCTCCATGAGCTGCTCGACCGTAGCGGCTTTGATGCCCTGCTTTGTCTTGTATTCTTTCAGCAGCGCGAGAGCCTTTTTCTCTCCGATACCCGGAACTTTTGTGAGATCAAGCTCGTACTGCGTCATTTTGTGTTTCTTTCGCTGGTAGTTTATCGAGTAGCGGTGAACTTCGTCCTGTATCTCGGTCAGCAGCCTGAACAGGTTCCGGTTCGCGTTCACCTGTATCTCTCCGCCGTCTGCGGCTATGGCACGGGTGCGGTGCTTGTCGTCCTTTACCAGTCCGAACAGCGGCACGTCTATCCCAATTTCGTCGAAAACCTCCCGGACTGCCGAAACATGACCCTGTCCGCCGTCCAGCAGTATCAGATCCGGCTTTTCGGAAAATCCCTCATCTCCGTCCTGCAGGCGTGTGAAGCGTCTGCGCAGCACCTCCTGCATACAGGCATAGTCGTCTATCCCGACAACTTCCTTTATGTTGAAGCGGCGGTAGCCTGCCTTGTACGGTCTGCCGTTCTTATAGGTAATCATTCCGGCAACGCGGGTCTGTTCGCCCATGTTGGAGATATCGTAGCTTTCGATAAGCACCGGTATCTTTTTCAGCCCGAGAAGCTTCTGCAAGTCCTGCAATGCCGTTATCTCACGGCTTGTCCTGCCGACGCGCAGAGCAAGATATTCGTCCGCGTTGCTTTTTGCGAGTGTGGTAAGCACCAGATTCTCGCCGCGCTTTGGAACGGTAAGCTCTACCTTGTGACCGGCAATGCCGCGGAAATACTCTTCCAGCAGCGCATTGTCCTCGGTGTCGCCGTCTATGAGTATCAGCTTCGGTATCTCCCGCCCGTTCTCGTAGTAGCGCATGAGGAACTCCGTGCGCATGAACGTGCTTTCGTACTCGTCGCCTATGAAGTAGTTTTCCTTGTCTATGAGCTGTCCGCTGCGGTATTTGACCACCGCCGCCGCCGTAAGCCCCGTATTGTGGGAAAGGGCGAACACATCGCAGCTGATGCCGCGCCCGGAGCGTATGGACTGCACATTGGCGGAGCGTTCGATCGCGGCGATCCTGTCGCGCAGCTTCGCGGCTTTCTCAAACTCCAGCGCCTCCGCGGCTTCGTTCATTTCGCGGGTAAGCTGTTCTACGCTTTCTTTGCTGCCGTTTCTGATGTAGTCAACAGCCTGTTTTATGGTCTCCGCGTATTCTTCTTTTGAGATGCAACCCCGGCAGACTCCCATGCAGCGCTTTATGTGGAAGTTCAGGCAGGGGCGTTCCTTCCCGAAGTCCCGCGGGAACTCCTTATTGCAGGTAGGGAGCATGAAGATGCGGTCGGCTTCCTCCACTGCCTGCTTTACCGTGTAGGCGCTCATGTATGGTCCGATGTATGTCGAAGCGGGGTCGTCGTTTTTGAAGGAATGTTTTATGCGCGGGTAATCGCCGCCGGTAATGCGGAAGTAGCTGAACCCCTTGTCGTCTTTCAGCAGAATGTTGTATTTTGGGGAGTGCAGCTTTATAAGGCTCGCTTCAAGCACCAGCGCGTCAAGCTCGGTGTCGCAGACGATGAAATCGAAATCGTATATGACCGATACCAGCCTGTAGGTTTTGGCGTTGTGGGCTTCAACCGCGTGAAAGTAAGATGTAACGCGGTTTTTCAGCAGCTTCGCCTTGCCGATGTATATGATCTTCCCGGACTTGTCTTTCATCTGATATACGCCGGGACGCATGGGGAGTTTGTTTGATTTTTCTCTCAGATATTCGAGCCGTTCAAACATTCGCGCATCACACCCTTAAAAACATATACAAATACACTATACCACAAAATGTGCGAAATGTCAATTATTTTGACCGATATTGGTGCGGAGTTCGGAAAAGCGCAAAAAACAGGGCAGAGGATACGCCAAAATAAAAAAAACTCTTGCAAAAAAATCCGAAATGTAGTATAATAAGATTGGTTTATTATAATTTTTTAGAAAAAGCGCTGAAACTGCGCTGTATGAAGGGATAGTTATGGCATTCGGTCTATATAATTACAGAAAAACCGGCAGCGGCGTTCAGAAAGGGGCGCCGAAGAAAAAATCGTTCTTTCTTTTCTGGGAGATATTCGGAGCTAAATTCTGGAAGTTTTTTCAGGTAAATCTCATCTATGTATTGTTCTGCCTGCCGGTGGTCACTTTCGGACCCGCGACTGCCGCAATGACGCAGGTGATGCGGAAATTCGTCATCGGCGAGCCGATATTCGTTTTCCACGAGTTCTGGGAGGCTTTCAAAAAGAATTTCAGACAGGCTTTCGCGGTGGGAATAATAGATCTGTTCCTGATATTCATTCTTGCGTACAACCTGAATTTCTACTCCGCGGCTCTCGAAAACACATCGGAAACATCAACGAAGATAATCCTCGCTTTATCCGTGGCAATGGGATTTTTCGTGATAATGATGCACTTCTACATCTATCCGCAGATAGTCGCGCTGAATCTCAAAGTAATGCAGATATTCAAGAATTCGTTCATACTGATGATAGTCGGATTCAAGAGAAGTTTCGCGGCATTCTTCACATGGTTTGCGATCATCGTGCTGGTGATACTCGGATTCCCGTATTCCATGCTGCTTCTGCCCGTCGTGCCGTTCGCGTGGCTGAATTTCGTCGCTACGTTCTGCGCTTACCCGGTGATACAGAAGTACATCATCGACCCGTACTATGAGGCGCGCGGTGAAAAGAATCCGGAGTATTCGCGCTACGATACCGCCGATGAAGCTGTATTCGAGGATATGGGCGGCTCCGAGGCTCCCACGGAGATACCTAAGGAGAAGAAACGTTCACATTCCGGCGAAAACGTGAAAGTTAAGACCAGGGGTAAGGTCATAAGATAGCGCGTCTGCGCATAAGGGAAATTACCGTGCTTCTGTCTCCGATTTGCTTCGCAGGAGGGCGGAAAGGGATAAAATAAAGTATAGGAGAAAAGATCATGAGAGCAGATTTGCATTGTCACACAACTTTATCAAACGGCTCGCTCGGCATCGAGGAGGTCATCGCTCAGGCAAAGCGCAATAAGATCGACGTGCTTTCCATTACCGATCACGACAGCCTTGCGTCAACGTCACGCGCGGTGATACTCGGACAGAGATACGGGATCCGCGTGCTGCCTGCGGTAGAGATATCCGCCGTTGACGGCAGCCGGGGAAGAAAAGTCCATGTGCTGTGCTATATGCCGCATAAGCCGGATCGGCTGGAGGGGCTGTGTCTCCGCAGCACCGAAGCCCGCAAGCAGCGCGGAAAGGCAATGGCTATGAAAGTCATAGAGCAGTACCCCATAGCGTTCGAGAACATTCTCCGGTACGCGGCGGGCGGCAAGACTATCTATAAATGCCACATCATGCACGCGCTCATGGATTACGGCTATACCACAGAGCTGTACGGCGATGTTTATGACAAGCTGTTCAGCGCGGTTGACGGGCTTTGCGCCGAGGAAGTGCGCAAGGAGACAGAGCATAGCCCCGACGTGCGATTCGTTCTCGAACTGATCCATTCGGCAGGCGGAACCGCCGTTATCGCTCACCCGAAAGTATATAACAGCTTCGAGATTATCGAGGAACTTGCCGCGCAGGGAAAGATCGACGGTATCGAGGTCTATCACGAGAGCGCGGACGAGACCGAGGAGGAGCAGCTGCTCGATCTCTGCCAGCAGTACGGCGTGCTGCCTACCGGCGGTTCGGATTTCCACGGATTTTACAATCACTATGCGATCTCGCTGGGGTATAAGTTCACTCCGGAGCAGTCGGTGCGCGCTATCATAACGCGCGGGGAACATCTGAATGTGTGATAAGAGGATAAGTGCGCGGTCAAAGTTCATAAAACAAGAAAAGAGGAACATTAAATGGACATCAAAGAAGAAGCACTCAAAAAGCATTACGAATGGCAGGGCAAGATCGAGGTGATCTCCCGTGCGCCTATCAACACCCGCGAAGATCTGGCACTCGCTTACACCCCCGGTGTGGCGCAGGCTTGTCTGGAGATACAGAAAGACCCGGAGCTTTCCTACAAGCTCACCCGCAGAAAGAACCTTGTGGCAGTCATTACAGACGGTACGGCAGTCCTCGGTCTCGGTGATATCGGCGGACTTGCGGGTATGCCGGTAATGGAGGGCAAATGCTGTCTGTTCAAGGAGTTCGCGGGTGTTGACGCTTTCCCGCTCTGCATAAAGAGCAAGGACGTGGACGAGATCGTTCATACGATAGAACTGCTGTCCGACAGCTTCGGCGGCATCAACCTCGAAGATATCGCCGCTCCGCGCTGCTTCGAGATCGAACGCAGACTCAAAGAGAGCCTCGATATCCCCGTGTTCCATGACGATCAGCACGGTACGGCGGTCGTAGTCGGCTCCGCGCTTATCAACGCCGCGAAATGCGCAGGGAAGAAGCTTTCCGATCTGACAGTGGTAATCAACGGCGCGGGAGCTGCGGGCATTGCGATAGGAACATTCCTGCTGAGCCTCGGTATCGGTGATCTTATCATGGTGGATCTCTGCGGTATCATCAATCGTGACGACACATATCAGAATCCCGCACATGAGGACATCAAGAACAAGTCAAACAGGAATTGCCGCAAGGGTGCGCTTGCCGACGCTATGAAAGGCGCAGATGTGTTCATAGGCGTGTCAAAGCCGAACCTCGTTTCCGAAGAAATGGTGAAGAGCATGGCTGAAAAGCCCATAGTTTTCGCAATGGCGAATCCCACACCGGAGATAATGCCGGACAAGGCTAAGGCTGCCGGTGCGTACATCGTCGGCACAGGGCGCAGCGACTTCCCGAATCAGATAAACAACGTGCTTGTCTTCCCGGGTCTGTTCAAGGGTGCGCTTTCCGTTCAGGCAAAGCGCATAACCGAGGAAATGAAGCGGGCTGCCGCATACGCGATAGCGTCTATCATTCCCGATAACGAGATAACGCCGGAGAACATTATAGCAAGTCCGCTTGATAAGAGAGTTGCAGATACGGTAGCCAAGGCGGTCGCGGAGGCATACAAAGAATAATGTTCACAAAAAGATGCAGTGCGAACATTTGTTCCGGCAGGCATCGTCGGCAGCGTATAAAGGAGATATATGAAGATAGTATCGGTGGATTTCGGCGACAGTCACACGGGGATCGCGGAATGTGACAGGCTGGAAATGATAGCGACACCCGTGTGCATAATCGACGAAAAGCGGTTCGAGGTATGCGCCGACAAGGTGGCTGAGAAGATAAAGGAACTCGGCGCGGAACTTGCCGTTGTGGGCAATCCGATCAACATGAACGGCACCCGCGGAGAGCGCAGCGAGAAGTGCTGCACATTCGCGGAACTGCTCAGGGAGCGGCTTGACATACCGGTTGAGATGTGGGACGAGCGCAGTTCCACGGTGTCCGCGCACAACATAATGAACGAACTGAACCGGAGAGGAAAGAAGCGCAAGGCGGTCATAGACTCCGCGGCTGCGGCGATAATACTTGAAAGTTATCTCGCGTACAGGAGAAACCATAATGTATAAAAAGAAATATGATGCGGAAGAATCCAGAAAGAAAATGGAGCGGAGAAGAGTCATAAACTGGGCGATAATGCTTATCTCGCTCGGTCTGATCGTATTCTGCTACTACTGCATCAAATGAGCAAGGAGACAGATCAATGTACATCTACAACAGCGCAAGCAGAAAAAAGGAAGAGTTTATTCCTCACACCGAGGGAAAGGTGAAAATGTACACCTGCGGACCCACGGTGTATCATTACGCGCATATCGGCAACCTGCGCACCTACATCATGGAGGACGTGCTGGAGAAGTACCTTCGCTTTTCGGGGTATGATGTCACGCGTGTAATGAACATCACCGATGTGGGGCATCTCACCAGTGACGGCGATACCGGCGACGACAAGATGCTCAAAGGCGCGAAGCGCGAACACAAGACCGTCATGGAGATAGCGAAGTTCTACACCGACGCGTTCTTTGCGGACTGCGCGAAACTGAACATCAAGACTCCCGATGTTGTGGAACCCGCCACGCACTGCATCGACGAGTTCATCAAGGTGATAACCGCGCTGCTCGAAAAGGGATATGCCTACGAAGCGGGCGGGAACATCTACTTTGACACCTCGAAGCTTGACAAATACTACATTTTCAACGATTTCACGGAAGACGATCTCGAAGTCGGAGTCCGCGACGGCGTTGAAGCCGACGGCAACAAGCGCAATAAGGCGGATTTCGTGCTGTGGTTCACGAAGTCGAAGTTCGACGATCAGGAGCTGAAATGGGAAAGCCCCTGGGGGGTCGGCTATCCCGGCTGGCATATCGAGTGCTCCTGCATCAGCATGAAGCACCTCGGCGAGTACCTCGATATCCACTGCGGCGGAATAGACAACCAGTTCCCGCACCACACCAACGAGATCGCGCAGAGCGAGGCTTTCCTCGGACACCCGTGGTGCAGATACTGGTTCCACGTTCACCACCTCAACACCGACGACGGCAAGATGAGCAAGTCGAAAGGCGAGTTCCTCACCGTGTCGCTGCTTGAGGAAAAGGGATATGATCCGCTGGTTTACCGCTTCTTCTGCTTACAGTCGCATTACCGCAAGAACCTTACGTTCAGCTGGGAGAACCTCGATAACGCAAAGGGCGCTTACGAGAAGCTGGTCTCCCGCATTGTTCCGCTGCTTGACGGAAAGGGCGGAGCGGTTGACGAAGCGAAGTACGGCGAGCTGATAAAGGGCTTCAAAGACGCTATGGACGGGGACATCAACTCCGCGCAGGCGATAACGGCGGTGTATGATGTGCTTAAATCCGACGCGGACAGCGCAACGAAGCTGAAAGCGATAGCGGATATGGACACGGTGCTTGGCGTAGGGCTTATCGCGGCTGCCGGAAAGGCGGCGGAGAAGAAGGACGGCGAGCTTCCCGAAGAGATAAAGGAACTCGCGGAAAAACGCGCGGCTGCACGCAAGGCAAAGGATTTCGCGCTTGCGGACGAACTGAGAGCGAAGATAACCGAGATGGGCTACATTGTCGAGGAAACAAGACAGGGAACGGTGATACGAAAGGCATGAGCAGGTTAAGAAAAGCGGCTGCGGGATTGCTGGCTGCGGGCGTTCTTACGCTGTCCGGCTGCTTCGGATTCGGAAACACCGACGGCATGACCAAGAACCCGCTGTACGAGTACGACTATACGAAGATGCACCTTGTGCAGCTGGAAGAACCGGCTGAGGGGCAGCCCACGGCAGTCATCGAGACGACGCTCGGCACGCTGACCGCCGTGCTTTATCCGGAATACGCGCCGAACACGGTGCAGAACTTCATTGACCGCGCGAACGAGGGGTTTTACGACGGGCAGGATATCTACAACGTCATCGACAAGTCGATATTTATGACAGGTGCCGCGGATTCCAACAAGAACTCCGGGCGCACACCGGACGGTCAGCCGATACCCAACGAGTATTCGGTGGATCTCTGGCCTTTCAAGGGCGCTTTATGCTCGTTCAGCGGATACACGGGCTGCGGCGACAGCCGGTTCATGGTGCTGAACTCCCGCGAGCTTACCGAGGAGCAGATAAACGATCTGCGCAGCTTCAAGAACGAGAACGACGAGAAGCTGCTGCCGGATACGCTTATAGACTCCTTTGTGGAAAAGGGCGTTATTATCGACTTTTCCGCCGCATATACGGTTTTCGGGCAGACTATCGACGGTTTTGACGTTATTGAAAAGATATGCGCGACAGAGGTGAGCGGAACTCTTTCCGTTCCGACAACGCCTGTATATGTAAACAAAATAACCATAGGAGAATATCACAAGGCATAAGGAAATGCCTTTGCCGCACGGGCGGCGCGATATTACAAGGGACGGTGTAAAAATGCAGAATATATTGAAAAAGGCGGCGGCTTTTGTTGCAGCCGCGGTTATGATCGTGACTGTCTCGTCCTGCGGCGGGGACGCGGTGATCGGCAATCTCGGCGAGGTCAAGCGCGAGGAGAACGCGAACGAGATCTACGCGGTGATCTCGGTGCGGGATTTCGGGGATATGACAGCGAAGCTGTTCCCGGGGGCTGCGCCGAACGCGGTGGAGAGGTTCACCGAGAACGCGGAGCGCGGGTATTACGACGGAACGACGATACACAGAATAATACAGGATTACGTTATACAGGGC
Organism: Ruminiclostridium sp.; assembly: GCA_017941355.1. Taxonomy (GTDB): domain Bacteria; phylum Bacillota; class Clostridia; order Oscillospirales; family Ruminococcaceae; genus Ruminiclostridium_E. The sequence goes on from JAGAWN010000127.1 coordinate 22,586, forward strand.
GGCTCCCTCAATGGCGACGGCAGCGACGGAAATGTGCCGGATTCGCTGTATCTGCCGGTTGAAACGACAAATGTAACGTATAACTTTTACGGTGCGCTGTGTCTTGCGGCATCGAAGAAAGGCTGTTACTCCCAGTTCTACATTGTGAACAATCATGTCCCGCAGGACATCGACGGAGTTATCACGAAGCTCAGTGAACAGCTTGCGGACGAGGCATTCTCGGCGCGGCTGCTCGAAGAGGACAAGAAGAAGTACCAGGAGTATCTCGACAAGCTGAAAGCTATCCCGGAGGAAGTCAAGGAGAAGTACAAGCGGGTAGGCGGTCTGTACGATCTCGACGGCACAAGCACGGTATTCGGGCAGCTTATAGACGGATTTGATGTGCTGAAAGCCATATCTTCCGTGGAAGTGGTGTCCGGCAACAAGTCGGACGATAAGGCGGGAATGCCGTCAAAGCCGCTGGATTCGGTGATAATAGATCATGTCGAGATAATCCGCATCGACTCCGCGGTCACGGAAGAAACCACCGAGGAGACCAAGAAAACCGTAAAATCCAAGCCGAATACGGGCGACGAGATAAACGCGGAGACGCTTCCCACAGCGGAATCGGCGGAAGATACCACCGTCCTGTCAGATGAGGAAACAACCTCCGGTGAGGGAGCGGAAGATACCGGAACGGCACAGCAGGAGGATACCCCGGCGGAAACGGCTGAACCGGCTGAAACACAGTCCGAAGCTGCGGAACAGACCCCGGCTGAATCCGCCGGAACGCAGTCCGAGGTCACGGAACAGCCTCAGGATACCGAGGAAATGGTGGAGATAGTAGAAAGCTACGATGACGAGGAAGTGGTAATAATAGAGGAATAACATCATTGTGCATATTAGACAAAAACAAGCACATTTCCGGAAAACCCGTCTCTTTGAGCGGAAATGGGTGAATCTCCCAAAAATAACAGATCAATTCGTCACTTTCAATGTATAATCGGACTTGATTTTGTTAAAAATATATGTTGAAAATGTAGATTTTGTCAAAAAGGACTTTATTTTTGGGGCGAAATGTGATATACTTATTCTTACCGCCGATAAGACATCAATGGCGGGCATGATCTGAATTGACGCTCGAACGGATTTGAACCGATATTCTTCCCCAAAACCTATTGCACCCGTGCGGTGCGGCAGGTTCATTCGGCTCCGCTTATGCGGTCCCGAAAATACCGATCAAGAGGTTATTGTTTTGGAGAAATTTATTATAAACGGCGGAAACAGACTAACAGGTGAGGTTGAGATCAGCGGTGCAAAGAACGCTGCTGTCGCTATTATCCCTGCCGTTTTGCTTGCGGACGAGCCTTGCGTGCTCGATAATGTACCCGAAATCAACGATGTGGCTATTGATTTCCGCATACTGAGAGAACTCGGTGCGGAGGTCAGAATGCTCGGCAAGAACACGGTAATGATAGATCCGCGCCCTGTGCGTGATCTGCCCGTTCCTTACGAACTGGCGCGCTCCATGAGAGCTTCCTATTACTTCCTTGCCACACTGCTCAGCAGATTCAGACACGCGCAGGTTCCTATGCCCGGCGGCTGCAATCTCGGCGACAGACCTATGGATCAGCACCTCAAATGCTTCCGTACTCTCGGAGCCAACTACTCCATTGAACACGGCGTGGTTGACATAAGAGCGCAGGCTCTGTTCGGAACTCAGTTCTATTTCGATAAGGTGTCTGTCGGCGCTACCATAAATGCCATGCTCGCAGCGGTCAAGGCAGAGGGGCTTACGATACTCGAAAATGCAGCCAAGGAGCCGCATATCGTCGATCTCGCTAACTTCCTGAACTCCATGGGCGCGGATATCATGGGCGCAGGTACGGACGTTATCAAGATCAGAGGCGTGAACCGCCTGCACGGCGCGGAATACACCATAATCCCCGATCAGATAGAAGCGGGAACATTTATGATAGCCGTTGCCGCAACAAAGGGTGATGCGCTGATAAAGAACGTTATCCCCAAGCATCTCGAACCCATTACTTCCAAGCTGCGCAAGATAGGCGTTGTGGTAATGGAGTACGATGACAGCGTCCGCGTTATCGGACAGGGCAATTACCACAGGATCATCGTAAATACAATGCCGCATCCGGGATTCCCCACAGATATGCAGCCGCAGCTTGCTGCTCTGCTCACCCTCGCAAAAGGGACAAGCATCATCACCGAGGGGATCTTCGACAATCGTTTCAGATACGCCGATGAACTCCGCAGAATGGGCGCGGATATCTCGGTTGACGGAAAGGTAGCGGTGATCGAGGGCGTCGAACGTCTTACCGGCGCTCCCGTAAAAGCGACAGATCTCCGTGCAGGTGCGGCTCTTATCATAGCCGGTCTCAGCACCTACGGAGTAACAGAGATAGAGGACATCTATCACATCGAGAGAGGCTATGACAATATGGACGGAAAACTCCGCGCAATGGGTGCGGATATCGTGAAGAGAACATTCACGGAAGGTATCAGGGAAGCTATATAATTCAGAAAACTACATTGATATGAACGGGAGCCTGTGTGCGTTTGCGCACGGGTTCTTTTGATTTCCGGAAAAGCATGGAGCATTGACTGTGCAATACACAAAAAAGCAATATTGGATTGTTGCAAAATATACAAAATTATCGTTATTTGCTCATATTTGGCAAGATTTGCTTGATTTTTTTGGCTGTATGTGTTATTATTAACGTGTATAATGATAATATATTCCCGAAAGGAAAATTTAATAATGAAAACGTCCATGAAGAAAAGAATGTTGAGACTGGGAATTCTCTGCGCAGGTATCGGCTCGTTCGCAGTTGCTATATTTGCCGCAATAGCCATGAATATTGTAGCCGCCGGTTTTGCGGAAAAACTCGGCAATACCGTGATCGACAGCGCTGTTTCATCTTTTAGAGAAGAGGTCACTTATCTTTCCGACGGGCTTCGTGATGCCGAACCGGGCGGTACGAGCGATATTTTTGATGAGCTGTTTCTCCTCGGAGAACCGCAGAGCTATGATTACAGCGCGTTTGCGGAAGAATGTCGGCAGCTTTCCGCAGGTTCGGTTTCGTTCGCATACATAGGTTCAGCCGATATAAACCTCGTTGCCTTTAACAGAGGATCGGATATAATAGTCGGTACACTTGAGGGTACTTACTTCGATTATGCGATCAGTATCATGGGCAGCGCAGATACACACGGATACCTTGTAAATAACAAAAACGGCAAGGTGGTGTTAGCGACAAACAAGAACGAGTGCGGCAGCAGCATCGAGGGAAATTCTCTTTACACAAACATTCTTGCGGGCGTAAGAAACGGCAAGTCCGTACACGAGGGCGGCTCTTTCTCACAGTATGTCGTATTCGGCGCACCGTTAAGCTCATCCACGGATTACAGCGTTATATATGTTTCGGATTCTTCTCTTATCTACCGCGGCGGCAAGATAGCCACGACGGCTATGATAGGCTGGGCGCTTGTGCTGACATTCACCGGCGTTGTGGTATCTATCGGCGTAGCGAAGAAGATCACGGCTTCGATAGTTCCCACGGCGGAGTGCCTCGAAAAGTTCTCGCGCGGTGAGATAGACACATCGTTCAAGGCAAACGACAGAGGGGACGAGACCGAAGTTCTTTCACAGGCTATGGAAAAGACTATCGGAAACCTCGGCACATACATCAGAGATATCGACTTCATGCTCTCGGAGATATCTCAGGGCAATCTGACCGCGCAGAGCAGCTGCGAATACGCGGGCGATTTCAACAATATCAAGCGTTCTCTCGAAAGTATCGCATCTACGCTCAAATCGACGATATCCGCTATCCGTGACGCGGGCGAGCAGGTAAGCAGCGGCGTAGGCTCCCTTGCGAGCGGCGCACAGAGCCTTGCGAACAACTCCAGCACAGAAGCGGGAACGCTTAAAGAGCTTGACGCGCTCGTTAAGAACATAAACGAGAATGTAACCGCAAACGCGGAAATGACTGACCGCATGAGAGGTCTTTCGGAGCAGACTGTCCAGAACGTCGAAACCGGCAACCGCAATATGCAGAATCTCAGCGAAGCTATCGAGGATATCAGAAAGGCTTCCGAGGAGATCCAGTCCATTGCGAAGCTCATTGACGACATCGCGTTCCAGACCAACATTCTTGCGCTTAACGCGGCAGTCGAAGCTGCACGCGCGGGTGAAGCGGGCAAGGGCTTTGCCGTTGTCGCAGATGAAGTCCGCAACCTCGCAAGCAAATCCGCAGAAGCCGCAAAGAACGCGGTACAGGTCATCGGACGCTGTGTGGCGGCAGTGGATCAGGGCGTTCAGCTCAACCAGTCGGCAAGCCAGTCCCTCGCTCAGGTAAGCGAGTCGGTGCAGGAATTCAGCGTTCTTGTGGGCAAGGTAGCGGATTCCTCAAGTCAGCAGGCACGGGACATCAGCACGGTCAACAGCGGACTTACCAGCATTACAAGCGTTGTTCAGAGCAATGCCGCAACAGCGGAGCAGTCGGCGGCAAGCTCGGAAGAACTTGCAAGCCAGGCACAGGTGCTCGAACAGCAGCTTCGTCATTTCAGAGTATAACTAATGTCTGCTCATCAAGGAATGTGTCCGTTGTTCCAATGCGCCGCAGGTGCATTGGAACAACATCTGAAAGTCTGTTGACTTTCAGACAATAACTGCCAAAAGGCAGTTATTGAGGACACATTAACTATCATGCCGCTCTCCTCGTTTTCGGGGAGAGCAGCGCTTTGTTCATGGGAGATAATAATATGAAATTTGTTGTTCAGCGAGTGACTCACGCTTCCGTCACGGTTGACGGAAAGGTTGTCGGCAGTATCGGAAAGGGCTTCATGGTGCTTGTCGGAGTTGCGGAGGAGGATACGCGGGAGACTGCGGACAAGCTGGTAAAAAAGCTGCTGGCGCTGCGTATCTTCGACGATGAAAACGGTAAGACCAACCTTGCCCTCGCGGACGTGAACGGGGAACTGCTCATGGTATCGCAGTTCACACTGTTTGCGGACTGTAGGCACGGAAACCGTCCGTCTTTCTTCAAAGCGGGCAATCCGCAGCTTGCGAATGAACTGTATGAGTACATCGTTTCGGAGTGCGCAAAGCATTTCCGTACCGAGAAGGGCGTTTTCGGTGCCGATATGAAAGTTGAACTTCTTAACGACGGCCCGTTCACCGTGATCCTTGACAGTGAACAATTATAATATCCGGAGGTATATATGGATTTCAGCAAGATGAATTTTGGAGTTGACGGAGACAGCATAACAGCGGGAGATCAGTGGTCGGCGCACGTTTACCGCAGGCTCGGCTTTGCTTCCCACCATAATGTCGCAGTCGGGAGCGCGGTATGGTACAAGCGCACGATAACTACCGCGCAGGGAAGCGTCACCACGCAGAGCTACGACGATCCCGGTTTTGCGGGGATCAGCGGCGGCTGGCTTGAAACGGACGATCTGAACGAGCTTCAGATGCGCGCCAACAACTGCGCGGTGGTTCACGTTCAGCATTTTCTCGCAGATGTACGAAGCGGCGCGGCACAGAAACCGGACGTGTTCGCTTTCGCAATGGGAACTAACGATGACCTGTCATGTCTCGGTGACCCGGAAAAAGCGCTGCGGGGAAAGCAGCTTGACGGGAACCCGGATATAGACCTGTTCACCGAGGCGGGAGCCATGCGCTGGTGCATACAGACGATCGGTGAGAATTTCCCGGACGCGCGGATCTTCGTTCTTACGCCGATACAGGCTGCCGATCCCCGTCACAACGCGAAGATCGAGCGGCAGATATCCGAGGTTTTCACAAAGATCGCCGGCGGAATGAGCGTACAGCTTATAGACTGCTTCCACGGCTGCGGGATCTGCGAAAAGTATGAGACCGAAAACGGAGAGGGAAGATACCTGCGCGACGGGCTGCACCCGAAAGAGAACGGACAGGCGCTTGAGGGCGCTTTTGCCGCTGTGGAGATAGGCAGAAGGCTTTATTGACAAACGATCCCCGCAGTTCCGGAAGGAACCGCGGGGCTTTTGTTCCTGTTTGATAAGGCTGTGAACATATCGGGCATCGGAACGTTTTTTCGATGTACAAAGCGAAACCGTTCTTAACTCTCAGCCTCGCTGTACGCCGAAAGCATATTCTCCGCGAACACCGCGTATCCCATGCAGGAATCGTTCACAAGCACATGGGTGACCGCGCCCACAAGCCTGCCGTTCTGTATTATCGGGCTGCCGCTCATGCCCTGGACAATCCCGCCTGTACGGGAGAGCAGAGTCTCGTCGGTTATCCGGACTGTCATATTGCGCACGGGAGAGGTACTGCTGCGGTCTATGCTGACGATCTCTATCTCATACTCCTCCGGCATCATACCGCCGGTGGTGGTGCGGATCACGGCTTTTCCCGCCGTTACCTCGTCACGGTGCGCGATCTCAACAGGCTCCGAGAGGATCGGGGAAGTCTCGCAATGTCCGAATACGCCGAAGTCGCTGTTGAGCGTCAATGTTCCTATCTCCACACTGGATATGAACGCTCCGCACAGTTCACCCGGCGAGCCTGCGGATCCCCGGATAACGTCGGTCACGGTAACGGCGGTTATCTCCCCGCTGAGCAGCGGCATACGAACGCCGGAAGCCGTGTCGCTCACGCCGTGTCCGAGTCCCGCGAAAACTCCCGAATCCGGGTCATAGTAGGTCATAATGCCGATTCCCGCCACGCTGTCCTTTGTCCACATTCCCAGCTTGTACTGCCCGTCCGACGCGGATTCGAGGGCATTGGCGGTGAACGTAAGCTCCTCGCTCCCGCGCAGCACATTGATAGTGCAGACGGGATCCTCCTGCACGGCTTCACTGACGGATATGCTGTCGGTTATGCTGATACCGTTGACGGATTTGATGATATCGCCCTTGCGGATCCCGGCTGCCTCGGCGGGGGACTGCTGGCTGAGCCTGCCGTTGACTGCGCCGAAATCGGTCACCACAACGCCGTCGGTCAGCATCTTGATACCGAACGGAGTTCCGCAGGGTATCACCTTTTTTCTGTCCGTGACCTCGGTGTAGCTTGCGGCGGGAAATGCGCGCGAAGCTTCGCCGTATGCCGCCGTACCGATGAAAAGCAGTGACGCGAGCAGTGCCGCGGCTATGTTTACAAAAGCGGATATTTTCTTCATTTCATACTTCTCCTTGCGTTTCGTTGCAAGCTTACTATTTGCAGAACGGACGGATATATCAGTGGAAAGTTTTGCGGAGAAAAAGCAGTTGCAATTTTTTTAAAAGTATGTTATAATCATAATTACGGCAGTGAACGGCTGTTCATACCGGAATTTCCGAAAAATTGTTCACATATTATCTATATTCTGTACAGGTCACTATTATGAAAGTTTTATCTGTTATTATGAAAATTGTTGAGACCGGGATAGTCTGTATCTGGGGCGTTGCTGTCGGTATATTCTTTCCCGTGTGCATCATGGCTGCCGGAGCGGAGATCGTTCCTGCGGATATCGCCGCGCGCACCGATATCATGGTGGTTTGGCTGGTGACAGCGGGACTGTATATTCTTGCAGCCGCAATGGTGCTGGGAAAGCATTACCGGATCGCAGCGGGACTTGCGGCAGCGGGACTTGCGGGAGTGCTGACCGTGAACGGAATGTTCGGATCCCTCTACGCGCACATGACCGACAATCAGGGACCGAGAGAGCTGTATCTGCCGCTGATATTCGCAACACTGCTTGATATATTCATTCTCGCGGTGGAGGAGCGTAAGAACATAGCGCGGCTGTTTGAAACCAAAAAAGCCGCGAAAGAGGAGATCGCGCCCTCGATACTTGCGGACGATCCCGATGAAAAACACTCGTGAGACCGGAGACTGCTGAAAATGGCTGAGGAAAAGAAGAAAATCAAACTTCCGCACTGGTTGCCGCTGGTGCTGTCGCTGTCAGGAGTTGCGGTGCTTATGGTGCTGTACGTCATATTCATGGGCTGGTGGCTCGGCGGCAGTATGATGACGGAGCAGGAGCAGTTCGCGCAGTTCACGGAGTATGTGAAAACCGCCGCTGAGGACATCACCGCGCTGTCGGAACTTGACGGCAGCGTTTTTGCAGCCGCGGGTGACGATAAGACCTACGCTCTTGCGCCCCGGGGGAATGAACAGGAGCTTCGGGACAGGGTGTTCATAGGCGGAGCGTATGCCGCGGAATCCTATATGAGCGCCGCTTCGGGAAAACGCTGTGTGCGTTATGTGTACTCATGGCACGATCTCGAATGTACGGTGATCTATGACAAGGGAAATGCCGCGCTGCATACGGACGGAACGGGGTTTTCGGCAATAATAGACGACGATATCGCCGCCGCTGTTGTCGGCAGTGAAATACTTTAAGGAGGTGCGGCATGGCACTTATACATGACGATTTCAGATTTCACCTGAATATCCGCTTCGGCGATGTGGGAAAGTATGTTATACTCACCGGAGATCCGGGGAGAGTCCCGGCAATTGCGGCTCTGCTGGACGAGCCGACGCATATCGCGCAGAACCGGGAATACAACATCTATAACGGCAGTCTGGACGGCGAGCGGGTGACTGTATGCTCGACCGGGATAGGCGGTCCCTCGACTGCTATCGCGGTGGAGGAGCTGGTAATGAGCGGTTCCGACACCTTTGTGCGCATAGGAACCAGCGGCGGCATGGATATGAAAGTGATCGGCGGCGATCTTGTTGTGGCAAGCGGGGCTGTGCGCAGCGAGGGAACCAGCCGTGAGTATATCCCGATCGAGTACCCGGCGGTTCCGGATTATGACGTTATGTGCGCTCTGAAAACCGCAGGCGACGCGCTTTCCACAAACGAGGACGGCAACCGCTGCCATGTGGGGGTAGTCCACTGCAAGGACAGCTTTTACGGCGAGATAGACCCGAACGGAGTCCCGGTATCTTCGACGCTTGCACCGGCATGGGACGCTTATGTCAGCTGCGGCTGTCTGACAAGCGAAATGGAATCCGCGGCTTTGTTTGCAGTCGCGGCGGCGCGTCATGTACGCGCAGGCTCGGTGTTCACCGCGCTGTGGAACGTGGAACGCACAAAAGCGGGACTGCCCGACAAGGTAGTGGAAAGCAATGAACGCGCGATACGCTGTGCGGTTGACGCGATAAGACTGCTGATAGAAAAAGACAGAAATTCATAATTTTTCAAAATTGTGAACGCGAATTTTCAGGCTGTTTCCGCACATACTGTTACTGCGGCGAACCGCGATAACAATGAACGGAGTGATTATCCATGAGCACTGAGAGAGCCAATAAATGTATAGCGTGTACAGTGACGAACTGTGCGCATCACTGCTGTGACAGCAACTATTGCAGTCTTGACAGGATACAGGTAGGCACCCACGAAAGCGATCCCGAAATGGATCAGTGTACAGACTGTCAGTCTTTCGTAATGCAGTAATATATGACCGGTGCGGCAGGCAATGCCCGGGATCTCCTGAAAGGCTCCCGGACTCTGCCGTGCCGGTTTTTGTAACCGCAGGGAACCGTTTATTTTGCTTAATGCTGTAATATACTTTGACAGTGTTTGTTTTTTTGGCGGTTTTATACAGAAGGATCGGAAACAATATTGACATTCGTGAAAAATTCGGATATAATAGAGAGTGTGAAAATGTGTCGTCCGCAAGTCGGAACGGGGAACGGAAGTGCAGCTGATGAAAACAAATAAAACCAGCAAGTCGCAGATATATTTCGGTGTCAGGTGCGTGCTTATTGCACTCGCCATTCTTGTGATTTCGGCTTCGATAATATACGGGTATGTCGTTGAAGGCGGTATCGCGCCGGTGGATCTCGGACTGCGCGGGGCGGCTATCGTCTGTTCATTCGCGGTGCTGTATTTTGAGATCACCACCTACGTCAAGCTGTACAACGAGGGCGTCCGTGAGATATACCGCGAAAAGGACTTCGAGCTTGACAAGCTTGACAAGTTCAAGCAGCTTGTGAGCAGAAACGAATTTCTGTACAATTTCCAGCCTATAGTCGATGCGCGCAACGGTGAGATCTACGCCTACGAGGTGCTGATGCGCACATCGGACGATATCGGTCTGAAACCGCTGGAAGTGCTTAAATACGCAGAGATAAGCCATATGCTGGACAACATCGAGAGAAGCACGTTCTTCAACGCGCTGAAATACTACAAGGACAACTACGACAAGTTCTGCGGAAAGAAGATCTTCATCAACAGTATCCCGAGCGTTATTCTTCCCGATGACGAACTTGCAAAGCTGCAAAGCCTGTATGCGGACATTTCCGAGAACATTGTCGTCGAGATTCTTGAGAACGACGATGACGACGATACCACAATCGCCGCGTTTGACAACCTGCGCAATATCCTCAACTGCAATATCGCGGTCGATGACTACGGCAGCGGCTACTCCAACGATATGAAGGTCCTCAACAACAATCCGAACTTCATCAAGATAGATATGTCGCTGATAACATCTATCGACACCGACTCGAAGAAGCAGCTGCTTGTTTCAAACCTCATAAAGTTCGGCAAGAAATACAACATCAAGATACTTGCCGAGGGCGTTGAGACAAAGGAAGAACTTGCAAAGGTGATCGAGCTTGGTGTCGATCTCATTCAGGGCTTCTATACCGCCCGGCCGTCGAAAGATGTCGTACCGTCGATAGACCAGGAGATCAGCGAGTACATAGTTGAGGAGAATGTGCGCCTGTCGAAATATGACAACGAGAAGCGCATTTACGAGGCTTCCGAGGGCGAGATCATCAACGTGTTCAATCTTTCGCTTGAAAAGTACGCGGGAGTTTTCGTTCCGCGGGGAACCGTCCGTTTCATCGGAACCAAAAGCACTATCGTCGATATGGTCATAAAGACTGCCGATGATGTGGAGACCATGCTCATCTTCGAGAACGTGAATATCAAGGGTGCAGTCGAAACCACGGTGCAGATAGGCGAGAACGCCAAGACCACGGTTGTTCTTGAGGGCGACAATACTTTCAACAAAGAAGGTATCTATGTTCCGCCGAACTCCGCGGTGATGATAACCGGCGAGGGAAATCTTACGATAAAGAACAACCGCAACGGCGGTGTCGGTATCGGTTCAAGCTTCGAGAAGCCCTACGGCAGCATAACTGTTGATGTCGGCGGCTGCGTGACCGTTGATTCCTCCGGCGACAAGGTAGTATGTGTGGGCGGCGGAGAAAAGGGAAGAAATTCGCAGATACGCGTTCTCGGCGGCAAGCTGAACCTCATGGGCAGAGGAATTTACGCAATCGGTATCGGAAGTGCGTCCGGCGATACGGACGTTGTTATCGAGCGCGGCACGGTTATGACGCAGTGCATAGCGAATGAAGCAGTCTCGATAGGAACCATGTACGGCACGGTTAACATCGTGACGGCAGGATATCTCGATCTTACCACCGACGGTGAGCGCGTTACCGGAATCGGAGTTCTCAACGGCGGCAGCGGCGAGATCGAGTTCAGAAGCGGTGAAGCGAACTCGGTAATACACGGCGACATCGGAACGGCTATCGGCTCGCTGGGCGGCAGAGTGAACGTAAACTGCGTAGGCGGACGCGTTCACGGTCATGCCGAGGGAACGAGAGTGTGCGGTATCGGCGCTCTCGATGCCGGCGGAACGGTGCATATCTCCGGCGGTGTGGTGACTGTCGGTATCAAGTCGGCTGAGCCTATTTGGATAGGAAGCGCGGAAAAGGATCCGATCATAACCGGCGGAAACGTAGTGCTTGAGGACAACGGAACGATAAGAGCGGTGAATTCGGCGGGCGAGGAGCTTGTGCTGTACCGCATGGAAAAGCTTCCCACTTACAACGAGAACATCACCACGGTAAACGGCAGCTACACCTATCGCGCGCAGCGTGACGAGCGTTCCGGACAGCTTTGCGTGTATGTTCCCGAGCGTGTGCGTGAGCGCATAGCACAGCGCATTGCCCTTGAAAATCAGACTGCCGATCCCGGAACCATGAGTCTGTAAAGATATGTAATTGAAAGCTGTGACCCATTCAAAACAACAGCAGCCCCGGTAACTTATCTTACCGGGGCTTTCTTTGTCTTACGCGGACAGCACCGGCGTGACGCCGGATCCGTGCCGTTTCTCGGAGATTCAAGCATCTGCTAAAAGATAACAGATATATCGGACAACAGCGGTGACATAACAAAAGGGCAGGGGATCCGAAGATCTCCTGCCCTTTAATATTGATCTTACTGATTGATCTTGAATCTTGCTACCTGGTCTTTCAGCATCTTCGACTGACCGGAAAGCTCTTCGCACGAAGCGGCGGTTTCCTCGGCAGTAGCGGAGTTTGTCTGAATAACCTGCGATATCTGCTCCACGCCGGAAGTGATCTGCTTGATAGATTCGTTCTGTTCCTGGCTTGCGGAAGCGATCTCGGTGATAAGTTCCGCGGTCTGAGAGGACATTTCCTTGACTTCCTTCATGGACTCTGCCGTTGAGAGGGCTATCTTCGAGCCTTTACCTACAGCCTCGATAGAAGCTGTGATGAGAGAAGTTGTGGAGCTTGCTGCCTCTGCGGATTTGCTTGCAAGGTTGCGGACTTCATCTGCAACTACCGCAAATCCCTTGCCTGCGTCGCCCGCGCGTGCAGCCTCAACAGCAGCGTTGAGCGCGAGGATATTTGTCTGGAATGCGATATCTTCGATAGTCTTGATGATCTTCTCGATCTCCTGCGATGTGGAGCTTATCTCGTTCATCGCCTGAACCATGTTCTGGATCTCTCTGTCCTGTTCGTTTACTCTGTCCTGGGTCTGCTTGGACAGGTTGCCCGCCTGAGCGGCGTTCTGAGCGGTATTTGCGATCTGTGTGGATACTTCCGCGATAGTAGCGGAGATCTCCTGAATAGCCGAAGCCTGACGTGTCGTGCCGTCCGCAAGCGACTGAGAACCTTCTGCCATCTGATTTGAACCTGTGAGTACCTCGTCGGAGGAAATGTTCATTCTGCTGAGTGTCTGACCGAGATCGTCCTCGATCTTCAGTATGTTATGCTCGATCTCTTCAAATACGCCGGGGTATCTAACACTCGGAGTCTCGGTGAAGTCGCCGCTCGCCATTGCCGCGAGGATCCTTGACGAATCGCCTACAACGTCGTTCATGCCGTGCTTCGCGCTGCGGAGCGTTTCGACGAATGTACCGATCTCGTCATCTGCAAACTTGTATGTAACGTTTGTTGTGGCAAGCTGACCTTCCAGCATCTCTTTCGCGTAATCTTCCGCGTGTGAGAGCGGCTGAGTAACGCGTTTCATGCAGAAGATGAAGATGAACAGCGCAATGCCTATCGCACCTACAACACCGATGATAACAGCGATCGCGGTGACCATACCGAATTCGCTGTCTGCTTCACGCGCGTCCGCGCCTGCCCAGTATGCACCGACGATCTTTCCGTCGTAGTCGGTCATTGTCTGGTAAGAAACATAGTAGTGTCTGTCAACAACGTCGTGCTGTCCCTCGTACTTGCCGTTCTTCTGGAGGACTGCTTCCGCAACATCTTCGTTGAGGTCTGTTCCTGTTGCGCGTTCACCGTTGTCTCTCTTAAGTGTCGTTGCGTATCTGATGTTCCAGTTCCATACTGTCGCGTCACAGTTGGAGGTTTTCATTACCTCGTCGAGCCAGTCGGTAGCTTTCATTGTGAAGCCGAGACAGAGCATGAATTCCTGACCGTCCTGGTCTTTTACATAAGAAGCGTACATAGCAACAAGCTCTTCGTCGCATCTTGCAATACCCTTTATGGTCTTGCCGTTTGAAACCTGTGCATAATCGAAGGATTTCAGCGGGTAGTTGTCCGATTTGTAAGTGATCGCGCCGGTCTTATCTCCGACTACCATGTAGAAGTCCTCGCCCGGGAGCTGCTTCTGCATATAGGCTTTCAGAACATCTGCGTTGGCAGCTTCTGCGGCATCGCGGAAATCTCCGTCCTCCTTGAACATGGAATACGCGTCCTGAAGATCGTTGATCTCGCTGTTGACCTTATCTTCGAGTACCTGCATACCTACGACAGCACGGTCAAGCATTATACTGTCATTGTAGCTGCGGAATGTGAGAATCGTCACTACCAGCATAATAGCGACAACTGCCGCAATACAGATCGTTGTTATCAGCACGATCTGCATACCGAGTTTTTTGAACATGGTTTTTGTCCTCCCAGTTGATAAATTGCATTACTATATTTAAAGAGGAAACGTCCTCTTCAGATATCAATTCTGTTCACAGCGAATCAAAATGCGAACGGTCAAAACTGAAAGCATCAGAGCAATTTTGAGTTTTTCCTTAAAAAAACAGGCGATTGATCCGTGCTGCGGCAGGGGTGGGAAAAGGCTTGCGAGAGCCGGAATGCAACCGTCAGAATATAACATATTATCTCTGATACTTTTTTAGTATAACACATTTCGACATATAAGTCAATATTCTAATGAAAAAATATCTATAATATGGTGAAATGCCCAATTTTATACATCTGTTTTTATGAATATGAATGAAAAGCCGGGCAGGATCTTTAACGATAACGGGGTTTTGCAAAAAGAAATGCCCCTTTTGATATCGGCGGAGACGGGGGATTATTCGTGATTTGTAATTAATGTCTGCTCATCAACCGCGAAATTATATCATTCCTGATGATTGTAAGATCTGTGGACTTCGTCGATAAAAAGTCTGTCATTTCCGCTGAAAGCGGAATCTTTGCGGTAAAGAAGCACATCACGGTGATATTTGGCATTGACCGGGCATCTGATCTGTATAAGTCCGTAGCTGTCGAGAATGTGCTTTGAGAGCGGCTCGAGCCACAGATATGTATTGATGTCATGTGACAGGATAATGACACGGCTTGCGTGTTCAAAAACACGGATATGCCTGCCGTTCTGTGCGCTGCGGGGCTTGTCCTTCAGTCCATAGACGATTTCGGACAGATTATTCTGCTCTTCAAGTATTATTTCGGTGTAGCAGTTCAGGATCTCTTCCGTTATCTCGGGGCATTGCGCTAACGGCGAACTGCGGCTGACCGTCAGCATATCTTCATACTCGGACAATGTTTCGTAGGTAAGACCGAGCTTGCTGTAATACAGATTATAGGTATCGTTGTATTCCGAATTGTTTCTCACGATCCCGAATTTATACTTTCCTGAGGAAACGTAACGCATGGTATCGCCGGCATTGCCGTTGCGGTAAACAATTTCGTACTTCTCGTTTTCGAGTCTCTGAGAGAACTGTGATATTGCGCACAGAGCATTGCTTGATTCCGGCGCGCATACTGATAATCTGTACGGCTCGTCCTTACCGAGCTTGTACATATTTTCGAGGCTGTCGAGGCGGTCAAGTATCTTCTGCGAACGGGCGATGAATTCTTCACCTTCGGGTGTGAGCTTTACGCCGGTCACGGTACGCTCGAATATTTCTATTCCTATGTCGTTTTCAAGATCCTTGATCGCTCTGCTGAGGTTTGGCTGTGCGACATGAAGCGAAGCGGAGGCTTTCCCGAAGGAGCCTTGTCTTGCTATTTCCGCTGCATATCTCATGTAAGTAATGTTCATTGGGGTCACCGGGGGAAAAGACAAAAAACAGTCCTATGAGTCCGGACTGTTTTTTGTCCGCATAAATTGGAGGTATATCGGGGAGAATGTCCGTACACGCACACTCTCTCATTTAGTATTATAGCACGTTACGGCGTTTTTTTCAATTATAAATTACGCAACCCACCATATAAAAAATGATAAACTCACCGCGCGGATCTGTTTGTGAAGCGGAAATGCAACGTTTATACCCGCTTCCGGAGCAAATTGATTTGTCTTGACATATACGGATAAAGATGATAAAATACAAATGAATACTGAATACCGGAGGAACTATGAATATTCTTCATCTCAAATATGCAGCCGCAGTCGCGGAAACGGGTTCGCTTACGAAAGCGGCGGAACAGATGCTTGTGGCGCCGCCGAATATGAGCCGTGCTATACAGACTCTTGAAAAAGATATCGGCATAAAGCTGTTCAGACGCACCGCAAAAGGAATGGCTCTCACTCCAAAGGGAGAGAACTTCATCTCTGACGCAAGGGAGATCCTGGATCAGCTTTCGGAAACCGAGGGTTACTATAAAAGCCGCAGCTCCGAAAAAGTCAGTTTTTCCGTGTCGGTGCCGAGAGCGGGGTACATATCCGGCGCGTTCTCGGAATTCTCGAATAAACTTGAAGTCGGCAGCAAACTGCATTACGCGGAGACTAACTCTTACGGCGCAATAGACAATGTTCTGAACTGCAATTTCAATCTCGGTATAATCCGCGCTCCCACGGAGTACAGGCAGCATTTCACGGAGCTTCTCGACAAGGAAAAGCTTGTGCATAAGGTCATCACCGAGTTCAGGTATGAGGTCATAGCCAATGCCGACAGCCCCATAGGAAAGCTTGACACGGTGCGTTATTCCGATCTTGAGCAGCTTATCGAGATCGCCTATGCGGATCCGTATGTGCCGACTGTCCCGATCAGTACGGTTCGGTACAACGAGCGGGCTGTGAGGGGCAGCAGGAAGATATATGTGTTTGACCGTTCAAGTTCCCTGTTTCTCATGCAGGAAAACAAAAACACATATATGTGGGTATCTCCCACTCCTCAGAAGCACCTGACGTTCTACGGGCTGTGTCAGAAGAAATGCCCGGATAACACGCGCTCCTACACCGATGTTCTGATCTATCGCCAGAACTATAAGCTTACCGAGACAGATAAAATGTTTATCGCGGAGGTATGCAGGAGCGCGGGAGAATGCGGGTTCTGAAAGAGAAGCGCTGCCGATTTCAGGCAGCGCTTTTTTTATCGCAAATCAGCAGAATATGCCGCTGAATCCGGTCGTGTCCATTATCGCTTTCACGGCATCGCTCATATTTTCCATATAGTAAAAAAAGAACGTGACATGACAGCTTTCGCGGCGGGGCGTTCCCCGCTGATAACATATCCTTGGCAATAAACCGAGCGGATACTATGGAACCGCTGATTAAATCGACATCAGAGATCTCAATGTTGATATTATATGCCTTTCGCGGTGCCGGTTTTTGGGTAAAAGCGATTTAATCAGTGGTTCCCTATTTTTTTCAACAAGACTTGTCAAAAAATGTTAAAACATACGAAAATCATTCTCCCCGTAAAATAATGCTTGATTATATATTTATATGGTAGTATAATATGAAACGCATTCTAAAAGGAGATATGGATCTATGGAAACAGCATCAAAGAAACCTACGGAAGAAAAACTGAAACCGAAACTTTTCTCGGTCATCAGACACTACTCAAAAGAACAGCTCATAAAGGACATAACCGCCGGTATCATCGTGGCGATAATCGCGCTCCCGCTTTCTATCGCGCTTGCACTCGCTTCGGGTGTAAACCCCGAGCAGGGACTCTATACCGCAATGATAGCAGGATTCATCGTCGCGTTCCTCGGCGGCAGCCGCGTTCAGATAGCGGGGCCTACCGCCGCGTTCGCAACTATCGTTGCCGGTATCGTGGCAAGACAGGGCATGAACGGACTGATAATATCCACCGTCATGGCGGGGCTTATTATGGTGGTAATGGGCTTCTGCCGCTTCGGAAGTCTGATAAAGTACATACCCGGAACTATCACAACAGGCTTCACGTTCGGTATCGCAGTTACTATCGCTATCGGTCAGCTCAAGGATTTCCTCGGTCTTACCTTTACGAACTCGCCTATCGAGACTGTGGATAAGCTTGCCGAAGTCGTGAACTGCATCGGCACGTTCAACTGGCAGGCGCTTCTTGTCGGCGCGGTATCGCTTGCTATCCTCATCTTCTGGCCTAAAAAGCTGGACAAGATACCCGCCTCGCTTATCGCGGTGATCGTGGGTTCGGCGGGCGTTGCTCTGCTGAACCTCAACGTAAACACTATCGGCGACCTGTACACAATTTCCTCCGATCTTCCCTCGCTGACGCTCCCGGAGGTAACGTTCGACAACGTGAGAGCGCTTATCCCGGACGCATTTACTATCGCGATACTCGCCTCTGTGGAATCCCTGCTTTCCTGCGTCGTTTCGGACGGTATGATCGGTTCAAAGCACCGCCCGAACATGGAGCTTATAGCTCAGGGCTGCGCAAATATCGGTTCGGCGCTCTTCGGCGGTATTCCCGCTACCGGTGCGATAGCGCGTACAGCGGCGAATGTCCGCAACGGCGGCAGGACTCCCATAGCGGGAATGGTACACTCGGTTGTGGTGCTGATAATAATAATCGCGCTCATGCCCTACGCTTCGCTTATCCCTATGCCGACTATGGCAGCGATACTTTTCGTTGTGGCATACAATATGTGCGGCTGGAGAAATATCCGGAATATGTTCAGGACTGCACCCAAAAGCGATATATTCGTGCTTATCGCAACTATCGTTCTCACGGTGGTATTTGACCTTGTGGTTGCAATAGGTGTCGGCATGGTTCTGGCTTCCATTCTGTTTATGAAGCGCATGGCAGATGTTACGGAAGCTCACGCGTGGGTCGATGTAGATGACGAGGAGACAGACGCCGATAACATTCTCCGCAAGAAGATACCCCCGCATACCCGCGTTTACGAGATAAACGGACCCATGTTCTTCGCGGCTTCCGAGAGATACAAGTATATGCTTGATGACACGGATATCAGTGTTCTGATTATACGAATGAGAAACGTTCCCGCTATCGACGCGGCGGGCGTTGAGGCTCTTTCCCGGATAGTTAAGCGCTGTGAGCGCGAGGGAGTAAAGGTGGTGTTCTCCCACGTCAACGAGCAGCCTATGCACGCGATGCGCAAAGCGGGGCTTACAGATGAAGTGGGCGAGGAGAATTTCTGCACCCATATAGATACCGCGCTTATCCGTGCGGACGAGCTTGCTGCCGCCGACTGACGGGAACGGTGCGGGTGAGTTTATCCGCTTGCGGGGGAGAGTTTGCGCAACACATCAGATTTGTCAAAAAATATGACGGAAATCCAAAAATCGTGCTGTACAACCGATGAGATTTGTGCTAATATTGTAACCCGAAAGAGGGGATAGATAATGAAAACATCTACATTGAAAATGACAGAGGGCAGCATACTTAAAAACCTTATATACTTCGCTGTCCCGATTCTTATAGGAAACATCTTCCAGCAGCTTTACAACGTTGCCGACACCGCGATAATAGGCAATATCCTCGGTGACGGAGCGTTCGCCGCCGTCGGAGCGGCAGCCCCGGTTTACGGGCTTATAATAGGCTTTGCCGGAGGACTCACCAACGGTTTTGCGGTAATAATCGCGCGATTCTTCGGCGCGAACGATATGCGGCGGCTGAAAAAGGCTGTTGCACTGACATACGTTCTGTCCGCGGCGATAGCGCTGGTTCTGACAGTTACCGGTCTTGCCGCCATGCACCCGCTTATGGCATCGCTTCAGACCCCCGACGAGATAATCTCGGATACCGAGAGCTACATGGGGATAATCCTGCTGTTCTCGGCAGTCACGATCGCGTACAATATGCTCGCGGGAATGATGCGCGCAGTGGGGAATACCAAGGCTCCGCTGTACTTCCTGATAGTATCGGTGCTTGTGAACATAGTCCTCGACTTCCTGTTCGTCAGCGGCTTCGGCATGGGCGTTGCGGGAGCGGCGTATGCAACCGTGATATCACAGGCGGTATCGGTGGTGCTGTGCTTTATCTACGCGGCTAAGAAATGCGGTTTTCTTGTATTCGACAGATCCTGCCTTGAAATGAACAGACCGCTGCTTGCGGATCTGAGCATGACCGGACTTTCAATGGGACTGATGTACGCGATAGTTTCGGTAGGCTCGGTGGTATTGCAGGGGGCTGTGAACTCCCTCGGCACCGCTGTGATAACAGCGCATACCGCTGCACGGAAGATAGACGATATATTCATGCTCACTCTCGGTACGATAGCGATGGCATCATCAACATTCGCAAGTCAGAATTACGGCGCAGGCAGGCTTGACCGCGTTAAAAAGGGAATAAGATACGGCATACTGCTGTCGTTCGGCTGGAGCGCGTTTTCGGTATTGTGCGCGGTGCTTTTCAGAGTCCCGCTGATAGCGGCGCTTACCGGTACGAACGACGAAACGGTCATTGATACCGCGTCGCAGTATATCATAATCAACATATCGTTCTTCTTCGTTCTCGGAATTCTGCTTGTTCTGCGCAGCAGCTTACAGGGCGTCGGCAGAAAGCTCGTACCTGTCTGCGGGAGCGGTATCGAGCTTTTGATGAAAGTTATCGCTGCCGCAGTTATAGCGCCGCATTTCGGCTACTTCGGCATCTGCATACTCGAACCCGCGATATGGTGCGTATGCGCGGTGATAGTCGTGATAGACTATGCGGTGTTTATCAGAAGCACGGAAAAGGAACACTCGCTGCGTAAGGCTGCCGCGGTCAACTGAGGATCCGTGCTGTCAACGCGGCGATAAAACGGTTTGACTTTAAGTTCTCTCTCACGCCGTCGGCGGGGGAGAGATCATAATATATCAGCCGGTTATCTGATTGCCGCAGTGATTATGTTTGACATTTGTGTTATTTGATGTTATAATAAATGTGTCCTCAATAACTGCCTTTTGGCAGTTATTGCCTGAAAGTCTGTAAAACAGACTTTCAGATGTTGTTCCAATGCACCTGCGGCGCATTGGAACAACGGACACATTCCTTGATGTCAAGCTCATTTCGTCC